>SCTU01000037.1 GCA_004297315.1 Dehalococcoidia bacterium
TCGACTACAAGGACCTGACGCTCCAGCAAATCTCGGAACTGGACGCGAAGACGAAGGCCCAGGGGTTCTCCGACCCGGTCACGCTCGACATCTACCGCGGGCGTCAGGTCTGGGTCGACCACGGTGCCGGGCTCGTCACGCGCTACTGCCACCTGAACTCGATCGACCCGGCGATCAAGGTCGGCGTCGCCGTGAAGCCGGGGACGGTGCTCGCCGGCGTCGGTGAATCCGGGACGCCGGAGTCGATCACGGCCCCGAACACGGAACTCCACCTCCACTTCGAGGTGCGCACGGGAGACACGTTCCTCGGCGCGGGGCTGCCGCCTGCGACGGTCCGCGCGTTATACGAACGGCTTTTCGCTCGGTAATAGACGCCTGCTCGAATCGGGCGGGATGGCGCGCTACCGTAGAGGCACCACCTTCGACGAAGGAGCCCTCGTGCCCGGACTCGTCTTCCTCGCGATCGAAATCCCATTCGACCCGCGGATCATCACCATCGGCGGGGTGATGCTGACCTGGCACGGACTGTTCACGGCCGTCGGGATCCTCGCCGGGGTGCAGATCGCGCTCTGGATGGGGCGGCGTCACGGATACGACGAGGACGATGCGTACACGCTCGCGCTGATCGGCATCCCCAGCGGCATCCTCGGCGCGCGGTTGCTGTTCGTCGCCGAGCACTGGTCGTTCTACAGCGACACGCCGCTCCAGATCCTCGCGCTGACCGAGGGCGGGATATCCGTCTGGGGCGCGGTGATCGGGGGCGTGCTGGGGCCGCTGCTGTTCGCCTGGTGGAGGCACTACGACATCCCGCTCGGCCTCGACATCGGAGGCACGGGCCTGATCCTGGGTATGGCAGTCGGACGCCTCGGCGACCTCATCAACGGGGAGCACCTCGCGAAGGCGACGAGCCTGCCGTGGGGGGTGATCTACACGGACCCGGACTCGCCCGCCTACGCGCACTCCCTGCTGGTGGGCGCCCACCACCCGGCGACGACGTACGAGATGCTGGGCGACCTTGTCATCCTCGGCGCGATGCTCTGGCTGAAGGCGGGGCCGTTCCGCTACCGGCACGGCCTGATCTTCACGTTCTTCTTCGCGACGTATGCGGTGATGCGCTTCTTTGTGTCCTTCTTGCGCGTGGACTCGGCGGAGACGTTCCTGTTCAACATCACCTGGCCTCAGCTGGTCTCGCTGCTCGGCGCGCTGGCGATGGTCCCCACTGGCCTCGTGCTCTGGCGCCTCGGCGAGCGCCGGCCCGCGCCGCCGCCCCCCACGAGGCCGGGACGCGTCCCCGTCCGCAAGGCGTAGCGTGGCCCGAGGCTCGCCGGACGAGGTGGAAGTCGTCCTCTACGTCGGGACGGACTGCCACCTCTGCCAGATTGCCCGCCACCTGCTGATGGCGCTCCGCCGCTCGATCCCGTTCCGCTTCCGCGAGGTCGAGATCGCCAGCGACCCCGAACTAGAGCGGCGCTACCTGCTCGAAGTGCCGGTCGTCGAGGTGGACGGCGAGGTCGCGGCCCAGGCACCGGTGGAGATCGAGGCAGTGCGGGCGGCGGTCGTGCGGGCGCGACTGCGGCGGGCGTCCCTCGGTTAGGGCCAGCCGCTCATTGACAGAACGATCGTGGCCCGCCTAGCCTCGACTCCACTCGCCGGCCACGGCTGGCGGTTCATCCAGAGCGGGGGAGGGCACCGGCCCTGCGAACCTGCCGCAACCGGCCCCCTTCGCCAGGGAGGACAAGGTGCGAATTCCGGCCCGGCGGCACACGGCCTCCGGGAAGATGAACGGAAGGCGCCAGGAACCATGACGCACTCGACTCCTCTGCGGGCAGCACCCTCCCTGGGCCGCATGGCGATGCGCTAGCCCGAGGGCGCGCGGCACCGCGCGGACTTCGGGCCTCCCCCAGCTACCCGACCAGCACCGTCCACCGAGGATCGTCACATGTCGTTTGCACGCGCTCTCCGCTGCCGCGAATGCGGCCGGGAGTACCCCCTCGACCCCATCTTCTCCTGTGAGTTCTGCTTCGGGCCGCTCGAGGTCGCGTACGACCTCGACGGCATTCGGGCGGCGGTGAGCCGCGACTCGATCGAGCGCGGCCCGGCCACGATCTGGCGGTACGCGCCCTTCCTGCCGTGCGACGTCGAATACAAGGTCGACCTCGGTACCGGATACACGCCGCTCTTGCGCGCGGACCGCCTCGCGAAGGCGATCGGCCTCGACACGCTGTGGATCAAGAACGACACGGTGAACCCGACGTGGTCGTTCAAGGACCGCGTCGTCTCGATCGCCATCGCCCGCGCGCGCGAGTTCGGCTTCACCGCGATCGCCTGCGCTTCGACCGGCAACCTCGCGAACTCCGTCGCGGCGCACGCGGCGGGGGCGGGGATGGAGTGCTTCGTCTTCATCCCGGACGACCTCGAGCAGGGGAAAGTCGTCGGCTCCGGCATCTACAACCCGACCGTGGTGAAGGTGCGCGGGTCCTACGACGACGTGAACCGGCTCTGCACGGAACTGTCGATGCAGTATCCGTGGGCGTTCGTGAACATCAACGTCCGCCCGTACTACGCCGAGGGCTCCCGGACGATCGGCTTCGAAATCGCGGAGCAACTCGGCTGGCGCACGCCGGACCACCTCGTGGCTCCGATGGCCTCGGGCTCGATGTACACGAAGATATGGAAGTCGCTCCAGGAGTTCCACAAGGCGGGGCTGATCGACGAACCGAAGACGCGTATGTCCGGGGCCCAGGCGGCCGGCTGCTCGCCGATTACGACGGCGTACGAGAAGGGCACGCTGAACTTCATCCCGCAAAAGCCGAACACGATTGCGAAGTCGCTGGCGATCGGGAACCCGGCGGACGGCTACTACGCGCTGAAGCAGATGCAGGAGACGGGCGGCGGCGCGGAGATGGTCACCGACGACGAGGTCGTCGAGGGGATCAAGCTGCTGGCGGAGACCGAGGGCATCTGGGCTGAGACCGCAGGCGGCGTGACGATCGGCTGTCTGAAGAAGATGGTGGCGTCCGGCTTCATCCGCCGCGACGAGGAGACCGTCGCGATCATCTCGGGCGGCGGCCTGAAGACGCTGGAGGCGGTCGTGGACGCGCTCGAAGAGCCGTTGCACGTCGATCCGCGGGTGGAGTCGTTTGAAGCAGCACAGCGGGCGCGCCACGGCGCGCTCGTCGGCACACAGGCGTAAAGGAGGCCGGCGATGGAGAAACACGTCCGGCTGACATTCGGCCCGGAATCGATCAAGGCTCCCCTGGTCTACCAGTTGGGGCACAAGTTCAAGGTCGTCACCAGCATCCGCATGGCGGACGTCGACAAGTCGGTCGGCTGGGTCGTCCTCGGCCTCGAGGGCGAGGCGGACGAGATCGAGCGCGCGCTGGCGTGGGCGCGGTCGCAGGGGGTGCGCGTGGACGACGCCACCCTGGGCGACGTGGTGGAGGGCGGCGCGTAAGCGCTGCCGTCCCGCAACCTGAGACAGAGAGAAGAAGGAACGACGATGCCGGTGACCGTAAAGATCCCTACCCCGCTGCGTGGTCTGACGCAGAACCAGGACACGGCCTCGATTGAGGCTGCCGACGTGACCGCATGCGTGGCCGCGCTCGAGGGGTTGTTCCCCGGGATGCGCGAGCGGCTGGTCGACGAGGGCGGGGAGATCCGCCGCTTCGTGAACATCTACGTGAACGGCGAAGACGTGCGCTTCCTGTCCGGCGGCGCCACCCCTCTGAAGTCCGGCGACGAGGTCTCAATCGTGCCGGCGGTGGCGGGCGGCGCATAGGCCCCATGGTCGCCGGTGCGCCATCGAGGGGTCGCCTGAGCGCGACGGCGGCTTTGGTCGCCGGGCTCGGGGCCGCGGCGATCACCGTCCTCTACATCGTGATCATGGTGACCCAGCGCGACACAGACGACACCATCAGCGTGGCGCTGATCACGGCGACGTTCGCGTCCTCGGCGGCGGCACTGCTCGGCGGTACATGGGCGCGCGGCTCGAGGATGCGCGTTGCGCTGCTGACGTGGGGCGCGACGGTGGCGCTGTTCTGGACGCTGGTCATCAACACGCTGACGCCGCTCTGGCTGCCGGTCGCCGTCCTCGGCTGGGTCGCCGCGATGCGAGCCGCGCGATCGTTCGGGCGCGAGGTCGACGGCGGAAACGGTTGGGTGATCCTCGGCGGGACGTGGGCGGTCTGCGTCGCCGTGCTCGCCATCGTGCTTGCCGGCACGATCGCTTCGCACCGCTCGCCGTCGAGCGGGAGCGGGCAAGGGATCGCCGCGCCGCGCTAGCGATCCGACCGCTGCAGTAGGTCCAGCGTGATCTCCAGGTGGCCGAGGTGGATCGCGCAGTGCCGGATTGCCGAGGCGAAGCCGCGACGGCGTGGCATCGGATGCGGATCGCCCTCGCCGTACAGCGCCTTCGACGGCGTCACGATCTCGTCGAGGCGCGCGGGGTCGAGGTGGTCCAGCGCGACTTCGATCCTTGATGCGAGCATCCGAAGCGCGGCAGCAAGTTCAGCGGCCGGCACGCCGGCCGAGGCGAACTCGGCGGCACGGTCGCGGGAGACGTCCTGGCCCGCACCGATGCCGAGCGCCCAGGCCACGGTCGCGCCGTGGACGTGGGCGGCGATCGCCCCGACGGCGGTGGCGCCCTCGTAGGGGGCCGCGTCGAGGAGCGCCGGGGGTGTGGCCTCTACCCCAGCGGCGATGCGCGCAAGGAGCCACCCGAGCAGATCGGCGTAGACAGCACGCTCGTCCGGCGCGGTCGGGTCTGTCATGAGCGCCTCTCGAAAATGTGAGCGTGCCGGGGACAGCGGGCGCGCGTCAAATCAATCGCACAGTCCGCGCCGACGCTGCAAATCTTTCCAACGCCAGATTCACGGGTTGACGTGCCTGCCTGCGCGACTGGTAGGGTTCGGGGGCCGAATCCCGATGTGCATCGGGAGCGGGGGAACCACTCCCTTGGGGTGAATCGCGCATGGGCGCGTAGGCGACTTCCGACGCCGAACCCGTCAGCTCACCCCGCAGGCGTTCGGAGGCTCAGGGCATCCGCCTTCCGCCTCCCACGTGCAACACGGCGTCCACGTGACGCTGCGCCGCTGCATTACACGCGGCGGGGGGGAAGGGAGCGCGAGGCGATGATCCTCGTCACGACGGACGGCATCGGTTCGATGGACCAGTACGCGGCCGCACTGGCGGCGCGTCTGCCGGAGGTCCGGCAACTTCCCACGTCGGTGTACGAACGCAGCGTGCGGCGCTTCAACCAGTCGCTGCTGAGCGCGGGGACGCTGCGCTCGCTCTACCTCGATGTCGAGTTCGTCCGCCTGCTGCGCGAGCAGGACGACGCGATCCATTTCCCGAACCACCACCTGGCGCGGTACGGACGGTTCCTGCGGCAGCCATACGTGGTCACGGTGCACGACCTCATCCGCTACTTCGACCTGAAGCGGCGGACGCCGCTGATCCACCGGCCAAACCTCCGCGACCGCCTCTACCTGGGGCTCGACTACGGCGGGATTAGGCACGCCTCGGCCGTCATCGCCGTCTCACGGACGACGAAGGCCGACCTCGTGGAGCACCTCGGCGTCGACGAGTCGCGGGTCCACGTCGTCTACGAGGGGATCGACCACCAGCAGTTCCGCCCGGTGGACGCGCGGCCCTTTGAGTTCCCGTATCTGCTCTTCGTCGGCTCCGAGCAGCCGCGCAAGAACCTCGCCGCGCTGATCGAGGCGTTCGCGTGCCTGAAGCGTTCGGGCGCGCACCCGGATCTGCGCCTCGTAAAGGTGGGCGCCGCGGGCGGACGCGAGTCGGACTACCGGGCGGAGACCGAGCGGCTGGTCGCCCAGCACGGCGTCGGCGACTTCGTGATCTTCGACGACCGGGTGCATCCCGAGGCGCTCCCCGCCTATTACGCGGGCGCGGAGTGCACGGTGATGCCGTCGCTCTACGAAGGCTTCGGCTTCCCCGTGCTGGAAGCCATGGCGTGCGGATCGCCGGTGGTCGCCTCCTCGGGCGGGTCGCTGCCCGAGATTGCGGGCGAAGCCGCGGCGCTTGTGTCGCCGCGCGACCCCGAGGCGATCGCGACGGCGATCGGGCGCATCCTCGCCGAGCCGTGGCACCGTGAGGATTTGCGGGTGCGAGGTATCCAGCGGGCGGCGGAGTTCACCTGGGAGCGGGCGGCACGCGAGACGCAGGAGGTCTACGAGCAGTTTGGCCAGGCGCCCGCGCCGCTGCGGCAGGTGGTCTCCTCGATGTAGCCCCGAAGGGCAGCCGGGCCGCGCCCTTGCCAGACATGTACTTGAGTGATTTACTCAAGATCACAGGTTTGAGATTCGAGTTGGGTCTGGCGGGGTTCGAATGCTGCTCAGTACAAAGGGCGACTACGGCGTCCGCGCCATGATCGACCTCGCGAAACACGCGGGGGAAGGCCCCGTGCAGCGCTCGGAGATTGCCCGACGACGCCAGATTCCCGAGTCGTACCTCGACCATCTCCTGGCGCAGTTGCGGCGGGCGGGGTACGTCCGGAGCACGCGCGGCCCCAGCGGCGGGCACGAACTAGCGAAACCGGCCGGGGACATCTCGCTGCTCGGCCTGCTCGAGGCGCTTGAAGGTTCGCTGGCCCCGCTTGGCTGTCTTGAGCCGGCTGCGGGTGACGAGGCGAGCGAGGCAATCTGCGGGCAGAATTGGGTGTGGCAGGAAATTTACGACTCGATGCGAGCTCGGCTGGCCTCGGTGTCGTTGGCGGAACTGGTGGAGCACGAACGCGAGCACGAGCGCCAGGCCGTCATCACCTACAACATCTAGGCCTGAACGCTGAGGACGAGGAGTGGACGTGGCTGAGTACCAGCCCGGACGTGGCGGTGGAGAGGGTGCGCTGCAGCACCCCTTGATTGCCGCGTCCGTCCTCGACCTTGTCGGGCGGACGCCGCTCGTGCGCCTCAACCGCGTGGTGCCGGCGGGCGCCGCCGAGGTCCTGGGCAAGTGGGAGGTCGCGAACCCGGCCGGGAGCGTGAAAGACCGGATCGCGCGGTCGATGGTCGAGGCGGCGGAGCGCGATGGGAAGTTGAAGCCCGGATCGACGCTGATCGAGCCGACCTCGGGCAACACCGGCATCGGCCTCGCGATGGTGTGCGCCACCAAGGGCTACCACCTCGTCCTGACGATGCCCGAGGACTACAGCGTGGAGCGGCGCCGCCTCCTCGAACGGCTGGGCGCGGAACTCGTGCTCACGCCCGCGATCGAGGGGATGACGGGCGCGGTCTACGCCGCCGAGGAACTGGTGAAGCGCAAGGGCTACGTGATGCTTCAGCAGTTCGACAACCCGGCGAACCCGGAGGCGCACCGGCTCACGACCGGGCCGGAGATCCTCGAAGGGACCGGCGGGCGGCTCGACGCCTTCGTGGCCGGCGTCGGCACGGGCGGTACGATCACTGGCGTCGGCGAGGTGCTGCGCGGCGCGGGCCTCACGGTGCGCATCGTCGCCGTCGAGCCGGCGCGTGCTCCGGTATTGCAGGGCGGGCGGGCAGGCGTCCACGGCATCCAGGGCATCGGTGCGTCGTTCGTGCCGGGCGTCCTGAACCGCGATATCTATGACGAGGTGATGAGCGTCCGCGACGAGGACGCGATGGCGATGACGCGGCGCCTGGCGCGCGAGGAGGGGATGCTGCTGGGCATCTCGTCCGGGGCGAACGTCTGGGCGGCGATCAAGGTGGCGCAGGAACTGGGGCCGGGCAAGCGCGTGGTCACGGTGCTCTGCGACACGGGCGAGCGCTACCTCAGCGTCGCGATCTAGCAGGCTGTGGACGAGGTGATCGAGATGGGTGTCTCCGTCTACATTCCCTCGCCGTTCCGGCGGCTCACGGCCCAGCACAGTTACGTGGACGTGGAAGGTTCGACGGTGGGGGAAGTGCTCGACGCGCTGGAGCGGCAGTATCCCGGCTTCGGCGACCTGGTGTACGACCGCAACCGGAAGGTGCCCGCGCACATCAACATCTATCTGAACAACCAGGAAATCCACGATCTGGACGGTGTGGCAACGAAAGTTTCGGACGGCGACCAGGTTGCCGTGATCCCCGCACTGGCAGGCGGGGCAGTTGGGGGGGACAGGTGAGCGACCAGACGACGACCCGCTCGGAGGCGATGACCCCGGACGAGGTCATGCGCTATTCGCGGCACATCATCATGGGGCAGGTCGGGCCGCAGGGTCAGCGGAAGCTGCGCGCCGCGAAGGTGCTCGTGATCGGGGCGGGCGGCCTCGGCGGGCCGGTCGCGCTCTACCTCGCGCTGGCAGGCGTGGGCACGGTCGGCATCGTCGAGTTCGACACGGTCGACCTCTCGAACCTGCAGCGGCAGATCCTGCACCAGACGCCGGACGTGGGGAAGCCGAAGTTGCAGTCGGCGACGGAGAAGTTGGCGGCGTACAACCCGCACGTGAAGGTCGTCGGCCACAACATGCCGATCACCTCGGACAACGCGATGGAGATCATCAGCCAGTACGACATCGTCGTGAACGGGGCCGACAACTTCGCCACGCGGTATCTGGTGAACGACGCCTGCTACCTGGCGGGCAAGACGCTGGTGGACGGCGCGATCCTGCTCTTCGACGGCCAGGCGACGGTCTACGAGCCCGGCAAGGGCTGCTATCGCTGCCTCTACCCGGATCCCCCGCCGCCGGGCCTCGTCCCGTCGTGCGCAGAGGCGGGCGTGCTGGGCGCGATCACGGGGATCGTCGGCTCGATCCAGGCGACCGAGGTGTTCAAGAAGATCCTCGGCGTGGGGAACCCGCTGACCAACCGGCTGCTGCTGGTGGACGCACTGACTATGGAGTTCCGCACGATGAAGGTCCGCCGCGACCCGAAGTGCCCGCTCTGCGGTGACAACCCGACGGTGAAGGAATTGATCGACTACGACCAGTTCTGCGGCACGCCGCCGCTGGTAGTGGCGGGCGTCGCTGCGGGCGCGCACTAGGCGTCCGCCTGTTTTCGCGCGGGCCGGCCCTCGACGCCGGCGCCGCGTCGACGGTGATGGGAAGGAATGACCGATGCCGGTGACCGTGAACGTCACCTCCGTGATCCAGAAGGTGGTCAACGGCCAGCGGGCCTTTCCGGCCGAGGGCGGGACGCTTGGTGCCCTGATCGAGAACATCGAGCGTGCCTACCCCGGTTTCGCCGGACAGATCATGGACGAGAACGGCAACATCCGTCGTTTCGTCAACGTGTATCTGAACGACGAGGACGTGCGTTACCTCGGCGGGAAGGCCACCCCGCTCAAGGACGGCGACACCGTCTCGTTCCTCCCGGCGCTTGCGGGCGGCTCTTAGCCCTCGGAGGCCTCGATGCTGTACGCGGGGCTGCTAGATCTGATCGGCAACACGCCGCTGGTGGACATCTCCGCGATGTCGCCGAACCCGCGCGTCTCGATCTACGCGAAGCTGGAGGGGCAAAACCCCACCGGCTCCGTGAAAGACCGGATCGCGAAGTTCATGGTCGAGGACGCCGAGCGCGCGGGACGGCTGAAGCCCGGCCAGACGATCCTCGAACCCACCTCCGGCAATACCGGCATCGCGCTCGCGATGATTGGGCGGCTGAAGGGCCACCCCGTGAAGGTGGTCATGCCCGACGCCGTCTCGGAGGAGCGCGTCCAGATCCTCGAGGCGTTCGGGGCGGAGATCATCTACTCCGAGGGCGCGCTGGGCACCAACGGCTCCGTGCAGAAGGCGCTGGAGGTGCAGGCGGAACATCCAGACTGGTTCATGCCATTCCAGTACGAGAACCCGGAGAACCCGCGCGCGCACTACGAGACGACCGGGCCTGAGATCATCCGCGACCTGCCAGACCTGGACGTCTTCGTGGCAGGCCTCGGCACCGGCGGCACGCTGACCGGCGTCGGGCGGCGGCTGAAGGAGTACAACCCCGCGATCCGCGTGATCGCCGCCGCCCCGCACCCGGGCGACATGGTGCAGGGCCTGAGAGCGCTGGAGGACGGCTACATCCCGCCGGTCTTCGACGACCGCGTCCTGGACGGGCGGATCGTGGTCGACTCCGCGACCTCGTTCCGGACGACGCGAGAGTTGACGCGGCGCACTGGGGTGTTCTCCGGCGTTTCGGGCGGTGCGGCTGTCCGGGCCGCGCAGCGCACGGCGGAGCGAATGGAGTCCGGCAAAGTCGTCTGCTTGCTCGCGGACGCGGGCTGGAAATACCTGTCGAGCGGCCTTTGGAGTCGTGATTACGACGACATCCGTGAGGGCGTGGAAGTGAAGATGTGGTGGTGACCATCCGGTCAGGGTGATCACCTGAGGAGACTAGAAAATGGTCGACAAGTTGGTCACGGTGGACTGGGTAGCGCAGCACAGGTCCGACCCCGACGTGCGTCTCGTCGAGGTCGACGTGGACACGGAGGCCTACAAGGAAGGCCACATCGAAGGCGCGGTGGCGTGGAACTGGACGACGCAGCTCCAGGATCCGGTGCGCCGGACGATCATCGACCAGGCCGCCATGGAAGCGCTCTTCGCGAAGTCCGGGATCACGCCGGAAACCCACGTGGTCCTCTACGGCGACAACAACAACTGGTTCGCCGCCTATGCGCTCTGGCTGGTCGAGATGTACGGGCATTCGAAGGTGTCGCTGATGGACGGCGGCCGCGTGAAGTGGCTCGCAGACAAGCGTCCGATGACCACCGCCGAGCCGCATGTCACGCCCTCGACGGTCAAGTTGAAGGCGCCCAACCCGGCGATCCGCGCGAGGCGTGACGAGGTGCTCGCCGCGCTGTCTCGGGACACGCAACTCGTGGACGTCCGGTCGCCGGCCGAGTTCTCCGGCGAGATCATCGCGCCTCCGGGCATGACCGAGACGGCGCAACGCGGGGGACACATCCCCGGCGCCAAGAACATCCCGTGGGCGCGCGCCGTGAACGAGGACGGCACGTTCCGCTCGAAAGAGGAGCTGCAGGCGCTCTATGGCGGGCAGGGGCTGAGGGCTGACGAGCCGACGATCGCCTACTGCCGGATCGGTGAGCGCTCCAGCCACACGTGGTTCGTCCTGAAGTACATCTTGGGCTTCGACGACGTGAAGAACTACGACGGTTCATGGACCGAGTGGGGCTCGATGGTGGACGTGCCGATCGAGCGGTAGGCCGGGGCGGAGGACCGCGCGACGATGGCGGGCGATGCCGACGTGCTCCAGCGGGCGCTGCTTCGCCGCGCCCTCGCCTCTGGCGACGGGCTGCTGGTCCCGCTGCGCTTCCGCGCGGCGGTGGTCGCAAAGTACCGTGCGGTCGAGGGTGCGCGGGTGGTCCGCACCCGCACCGTCGGCCGGGTCGCGCTCCCTGGCCGCTGGTCGCTCGACATGGGGATCGTGGACGGTGAGGGCGTCGCGGCGGAGGATGCGGAGGTCCAGGTGACGCTGGGTGACCTGATCCAGCGGCTGCCCGAGTCTGAGCGCGAGCACTGGATCGCCCATCTCGTGACGGGGCCGGCGAGCGCGAACTTCCTGCAAATGAGGATGGCCGCCAACGCCTGCATCGACGACGGGGAGACGGTCCCCTGGGAGTAGCCGCGCCGCGCTTCTGACTGGAGCCTCGCCCGTGCCTCGAATCCCCCGCACGATCGTCGACGAGATGATCGCCCACGCCCGCGAAGACCTGCCGAACGAGGCGTGCGGGATGGTTCACGCGCGCGACGGCAGCCCCGTCGGCGTCCACCGCGTGAAGAACGACGCAGCGAGCCCCTACCGCTATGAAATGAACCCGCTCCAGATGATGAAACTCGAGGGGCGGCGCGACCACGAGGGCGAGAAGCTTTTCGCGATCTACCACTCGCACGTCGCCTCGCCTGCGCGGCCTTCGCCAACCGACGTGAGGATGGCGTTCTTTCCGCCCGGCGAGATGGAGCAAGAGCCGGCGTACCCCGGGACGATGTATATCCTTGTCTCGCTCGCCTCGGAGCCGCCCGACGTGCGCGCCTTCTGGGTCCGGCGCGGCGGCGAGGTCGTCGAAGAGCCGATCGAAGTCATCTAGTGTTCGGCTGGCTCTGGAAGCCCATGGACCCCACCTCACCCGTCGACACCGGTCCGCACCCGTCCGCGATGACCATTGGGAAGACGCGCTTCGTCTGGGGCGGGCGCACCTTCGTGATGGGTGTCGTGAACGCGACCCCCGACTCGTTCTCCGGCGACGGGATCGTCGACCCGGCGGCTGCGGCGCGCCTCGCCGAGGCGATGGTGGAGGCGGGCGCGGACATCCTCGACGTCGGCGCGGAGTCGACACGGCCCGACTTCCCGCCGGTGGACGCAGACGAAGAGTGGCACCGGCTGTCGCTCGTCCTTCCAGCGATTAGGCGTGCCGTGAAGAACACGCCGATCACCGTGGACACGAGCAAGGCCTCCGTCGCCGAACGTGCGCTCAAGGTTGGCGCCGACGCGGTGAACGACGTCACGGGGTTCCTCGGCGACCCCGACATGGCGGCCGTCGTGGCGCGGGCTGGCGTCCCGGCGATCGCGATGCACAACCAGCGTGGCCACGAGTTTGGCGGCGACGTGATCGAGGACATCCGCAACGGGCTGCGCCGCTCGATCGCGGTGGCGGA
>SCTU01000038.1 GCA_004297315.1 Dehalococcoidia bacterium
TTCGCCACGGACTCGATCTGCGCGCGGTCGACGGAGACGCCGTCCTCGTATCGGATGAGGTTTTCGAGCAGGATGCGGTGCGTGAACGGGAGGGCCTGCAGGTCCGCCCCCAGTGCCGCGGCAGCGCGGTCCAACCGGTAGATGGTGTACGACTGCCCGCCCACGGAGAGGGTGTCGCGCGCGCCGAAACTATTCAGGGACATGCCTGATCCTTTTCGAAGCGCACGCCCCGGTGAGGCGCCGGGGAGCGCATGCTGACGCCAAATCGCGACCTCAAGGCACCGCGCATCGTACGCCCGCGCCCCGCCAGAGGGCAGATTCCCGGCTACTGGACGTTGAGCGTCCCGGCCATCCCGGCCTCCTTGTGGCCGGAGACTGTGCAGAAGAACTCGTAGGCGCCCGGGGCGGAGACGCGGAAGCGCAGGACGCCGTTCGCGCCGGGCTTCAGGTGGGCGTGGACTTCGTTCCTCCCGACGGCCAGTGTCGTGTCCTTGCCTTCGACGCGGAACGCCTTCTCCCCGGGCAGTTTGGCGATCGAGAAGTCGTGCTCGATGCTCCCGCGGTTCATCAGGGCGACCTCCACCACTTCGCCGGATTTCGCGCCGATTGCCCGGTTGCTGAACTTGAAGTCGGCCATCTCGAGGGCCAGCGCGTCGTTGGCCGGGGTGGAGAACAACTTCGCCGCCGTCTCGGCCTCGGCAGGGCTGACCTGCTCCGCCCCACCACTGCACGCCACCAGGGCCGTCGCGGCGACGAGCATGGCCAGGGCAGCAGTCATTCGAGGCACGAGCGCGCTCCTTCCGGGAGGCGGCGGGGTGGTTGATCGAGGGCCGTGGAGGAGGCCGCCGGCGGCGATCCTAGACGGTGATGCGGATTCGCGGGATGGCCTCTCGTGCTTGTCTGGAACGGCGGACGAGGGCTAGCATGGCTGTTCCGGACGGCACGCCGGGCGGTTAGCTCAGCTGGTACGAGCGCTCGCTTCACACGCGAGAGGTCATTGGTTCGAGTCCAATACCGCCCACCATCGAGCCAACCGGAAGACCCGCACGCCGAAGTGGCGGAACAGGCAGACGCGCTACGTTCAGGGCGTAGTGAGCTATCGCTCGTGCGAGTTCAAATCTCGCCTTCGGCACCAAGTCCTTGCACGGACCGGACGGCTGCGTCCACCTCGTGCGCTCGTAGCTCAGGGGATAGAGCGCTGCCCTGCGGAGGCAGAGGCCGGAGGTTCGAATCCTCCCGGGCGCACCATTCAACTCCTCCGGCCGCGGTTGACACTGCTCCCCGCCCCGTCGACCTGGCGCCAACTCACCCGCAATGCAGTACGCCCCGTGCCTCGACAATGAAGAGACCGCGTCCGCTTGAGCGGAACGCGGCCTCTGGTGGTCGACGCGCGGCCGAGCGGTTTAGCGGGCGCCGGGCAATCCGGGCGGGATCCAGAAGACGTGGGTGATTCGCAGCTGCCCGTTGCCGAGGTCGCACACGAAGACATCGCCATCGGATGGCTTCGCCTGCGGCGGGATGCCATGCTCGTCGCCACAGGAGGCGGCCGCCGCACTGCTGCGGGCGTTACCTGACGTCGTGCTGGCACTGATCGTCGTGGTGCTATCGGTGTGCGAGTAGATGATCCCCAACTCGTCGTAGTCGTGCTGGTTCGGGTGCTGGTTCGTACTCGGGTCGTTCGTGTAGTCCATGCAGGTGCCGAGGTTCGAGTTGCTGAAGTTCTCGTCCTGGTGGGCGAGCCCGAATGTGTGCCCGACCTCCTGGCAGCTGACGAGGTTCCGCCACGCCGGAGTGTTATAGCTCGTGGTGTTGAAGTAACTGTCGTTGAGCTTCACGGTACCCTGGGTGATGTGGCTACCAGACGCCCAAATGCTGGCAACACCCAGCCACCCATTGAACCCGTACCGGTCGTCGCATACCTCGACCCGCCCCGCGGTCGGAGTACAGCGCTTCGGGTTGCCGACGTTGCCGGGGACGATCGTCGTGTCGAGGACGGTCGAGGCGCTCCAGTCAGTCGATGTCTGCGCGAGGGTCGAATCCCAGGCGGTGGTGACGTTGTCACCCAGCTTCAGCGTGAACGGATTCGATGTCCGCGCCCAGTGGTAGCTGCCCCAGGTGTGGGTAGCCTCCACAGTCGACACTGCCGCCAAGCCAAGGACGAAGAGGACGGCTGACACCATCAGAGCACGTGACCAAGAATGGGACATCGGTCGACTCCGTACGAAGAACTGCAGGAGCAATACTCGGCGCATCATACCCATTCCAGGAGGATTTGCGTACTTCGGGTAAGCAAATCCCGTGATCATCGGTTTCCCATCGGGCCACCTCGCCGGTCGGCCGAGCGTACGATCCGGGTGATGACTGACGAATCTGTCCTCCACCAGGTCCGCTCGCTCCCGGAAAGTCCCGGCGTGTACGTCATGCGGGATGCCCGCGGGGACGTGATCTACATCGGGAAAGCGCGCCGGCTACGCTCGCGCGTCCGCTCCTACTTCGGCTCGTCGCGCTCACTGGAGCCGAAGGTGCGCTTCCTCGCGGAGGCGGCGTCCGTCATCGAGCACGTGGTGACGCGAAACGAGGCCGAGGCGCTGCACCTCGAGGCGACGCTGGTGAAGCGGTACCAGCCGCCGCACAACGTCCGGCTGAAGGACGACAAGCACTACCCGTACCTGAAGGTGGACGTGCAGAACCCCTGGCCGCGCGTCACGATCACGCGACGGGTGGCGAACGATGGCGCGCGCTACTTCGGCCCCTACGCCTCGGCCGGCTCGGTGCGCCGCACGCTGGACGTGGTGAAGAAGCTGTTCCCGTGGCGCTCGTGCACGAAGGAGATCACGGGCACCGACCCGAGGCCATGCCTCGACTACTTCATCAAGCGCTGCATCGCCCCCTGCACGGCTTACTGCACCAAGGAGGAGTACGACGCTGTCATTGCGGAGACCATCCTCTTCCTCGAGGGACGCTCGGCCGAGGTGCTCAAGCACACGCGCGCGGAGATGGAGCACGCCGCGGCCAACCTCGAATTCGAGCGCGCGGCCCGGCTACGCGACCAGGTGGCCGCGATCCAGCGCGTGACCGAGCGCCAGCAGATGGCGACGACGAACAATCTGGACGCGGACGTGTTCGCGCTCGCGCGGGCCGAGGATGAGGCGTGCGTCCAGGCGTTCTTCGTGCGCGGCACGGTCGTCGCCGACACCGATTCGTTCATGCTCGACGGCACGAAGGACACCTCGGATGCCGAGGTGCTCTCCGCCTTCCTCGCGCAGTTCTACGCCGACGCGACGTACGTCCCGCGCGTGGTGCTGCTCCCGTTCGAGCCGGCCGACCGCGACGAACTCGAGGTCCTGCTGCGCGAGCGGCGTGCGGGCGCCGTGGAGATCGCGGTGCCGGTCCGTGGCGAACGCCGGGGGCTCGTCCAGACAGCCGAGGAGAACGCGCGCGAAAGCCTGCGGATGCACCACGTGCGCTGGGTGGTGGACCGCGACAAGACCGAGTCCGCACTGAGCATGCTCGCCGAGGAACTCGACCTGCCGGCACCGCCGCACCGGATCGAGTGCTACGACATCTCGACGATCCAGGGCACGAGCACCGTGGCCTCCATGGTCGTGTTCGTCGACGGGCGGCCGGCGAACAGCCAGTACCGGCGGTTCCGGATCAAGACCGTCCAGGGCCAGGACGACTTCGCCTCGATGCGAGAGGTGCTCACACGTCGCTTCCGCCGCATCGCCGAACGCCGCCGCGCCGAACTCGGCGCTGGCGCCGGCACGCCGGGAGCGGCCGAGGTGAATGGCGATGCGGCAGAACCCGCGGTCCCGGAGGAACCCTCGCCGTGGGACGAGGTGCCGGGCCTCGTGATCATCGACGGCGGGAAGGGCCAGCTGGGTGCGGCACTCGACGTGATGCGCGACCTCGGCCTGCGCGATATCCCCGTGTGCGGGCTCGCAAAGCAGCAGGAGGAGATCTTCGTCGCGGACCTCGCGGACTCGATCATGCTGCCGCGACAGTCCGAGGCGCTCTACCTCGTGCAGCGTATCCGCGACGAGGCGCATCGGTTTGCGATCACGTACCACCGCCAGGTGCGCGGAAAGGCGGCGGTGCAGTCTGCACTTGACGCCGTGCCCGGCGTCGGGCCGAAGCGCAAGCGTGCGCTCCTGCGCAAATTCGGATCGGTCAAGGCCATCCGCGAGGCCGAGGTGGAGGAGATCGCCTCCACCGTCGGTTTCACCAAACGCCTCGCCGTCGCGGTGAAGGCTGCCCTGTGACGCGTCGCAGTGGATGCAGCGGCGCTTCGCCTTGATTCACCTCCCCCGCGCGGAAAAGAATTCCTTGCCCTCGACAAGCGCGTTATGTAGACACCGCTCCAGCGCGCCTGTATACGTAGACACTTGGCGGCGGGCAGGATGCCCTCGGCGGACGGTGGATAGATGCGCTGCGCGTCACAACGGCGCGCACGGAGAGCAGCGGGCCTGCACGACGCGGGCACGGAAGGATCCACGGTGCACGAGCGCATCGAGGCATTCCTGCATTACCTCTCGGCTGAACGCGGCGCGTCCAAGAACACCATCGACGCATATCGAAACGACCTCGGCGGCTTCGAGAGGTTTGTCGTCGCCTGCAACGCGGGCGCGGTCGCGGGCATGAACGGCGCTTCGCCGTCGGTCGCCAGGGGCGTGACGAAGGAGACGATCCTCGGCTTCATCGGAGACCTGAACGACCGCGCCTATGCGCGGGCGACGGTGGCGCGCAAGGTCGCGGCGGTGAAGTCGTTCTGCGCCTTCCTCCTCGATCACGGCGACCTCACCTCCAACCCCACGGCCCAGATCGACTCGCCCCGCGCCCCGAAGCCCGTGCCGAAGCCGATGAGCACGGACGAGGTCGACCTGCTCCTGCGGGAGCCTCGCAAGTACGACTCGGCCGAGGCGGTGCGCGACCACGCGATGCTGGAGTTGATGTACGCCACCGGCATGCGCGTGACCGAGTTGGTCTCGCTGAACACGGACTCCATCCACCTCAACCCGGCGCCGGCGTGGGTCCGCTGCCTCGGCAAGGGGTCGAAGGAGCGCACGATCCCGGTGCACGAGGCCGCCGTACAGGCGTTGATCAAATACCTCGACGACGCGCGGCCGGTGCTGCTGAAGAACCGGACGCAGCAGGCCCTCTTCGTGAACCGGCGCGGCGAGCGCCTGACGCGCCAGGGCTTCTGGCTGATCCTGAAGGGCTACGCGAAGACCGCCGGGATCACGGCGAATGTGACACCGCACACGCTGCGCCACTCCTTCGCCACGCACCTGCTCCGAGGCGGCGCGTCCGTCCGGGACGTCCAGGAACTCCTGGGGCACGCCAACGTCTCGACGACGCAGGTCTACACGCAGTTGGCTGACGAACACCTGCGCGAGGTCTACCAGTCAGTCCACCCCCGCGCTCGCTGAACTCCCTGCCGGTTGCCCCCTCCCGCCGGAGGGGCGATCCTCGTGCCGTCACCTTCGATGCCTGACTGCGTCACCGGGAGGCCGCCTTGGAGATCGTCGACATCCACGCCCGCGAACTGCTCGACTCCCGCGGCAACCCCACCGTCGAGGTAGATGTCGAGCTCGCGGACGGCTCGCTGGGGCGCGCCATCGTGCCGTCCGGCGCCTCCACCGGGTCCTACGAGGCCGTCGAACTGCGCGACGGGGAGCTTGAACGCTACAGCGGGAAGGGTGTCCTGAAGGCCGTCCGCAACGTCGAGGAGACGCTGGCGCCGATCCTCATCGGGATGTCCGCCTTCGACCAGGCCGCGGTCGACCAGCGGATGATCGAAGAGGACGGCACGCCGAACAAGGCACGGCTGGGCGCGAACGCCATCCTCGGTGTGTCGCTCGCCGTGGCAAAGGCCGCGGCAGAGTCCACCGGCCAGCCGCTGTACCGCTACCTGGGCGGCGTGGACGCTCGCGTGCTGCCGGTGCCCATGTGCAACGTCCTCAACGGCGGCGCGCACGCCGCGGACTCCACGGATTTCCAGGAATTCATGCTCGTGCCGGTCGGCGCGCCCTCGTTCCGCGAGGGCTTGCGCTGGGTCGTCGAGACATACCAGGCGCTGAAGAAGATCCTCCAGGAGCGCGGCTTCTCCACCAACGTCGGCGACGAGGGCGGCTTCGCGCCCAAACTCGAGACGAACCGGGCGGCGTGCGACCTGCTGATGCAGGCGATCGAGATCACGGGCCACCGCCCCGGCGACGAGATGGCGATCGCCCTCGACCCCGCGACGTCCGAACTGTTCCGCGATGGCGTGTACGACCTGAAACGCGAGGGTCGCAAGGTGACCTCCGCGCAACTCACCGACCTCTGGGCGGAGTGGCGTCGCGACTACCCGATCCTCTCGATCGAGGACGGTATGGCGGAAGACGACTGGGACGGCTGGAAGACCCTGACCGACCGCATCGGCGAGACGACGCAACTCGTGGGCGACGACCTGTTCGTCACCAACATCGAGCGGTTGGGCCGCGGGATTGATTCACGCACGGCGAACGCGATCCTGATCAAGGTGAACCAGATCGGCTCGCTCACCGAAACGCTGGAGGCGATCCGGCTCGCGCACACCAACGGCTACCGCACCGTGATCTCCCACCGCTCGGGCGAGACCGAGGACACGACCATCGCACACCTCGCCGTCGCGACCGGCGCGGGCCAGATCAAGACGGGCGCAACGGCGCGCTCGGACCGCAACGCGAAATACAACGAACTCCTCCGCATTGAGGAGGCGCTGGGCGCGGCGGCGGTCTATCCCGGCCGCACGGCCTTCCGTCGTTAGGCGAGACGATGACAAACGGCGAGACGGCACACGACGGGCACGAACCGCCCCCGTTCCGGATCGCCGACCCGCCCCAGCGTGTGTCCGGGATGCGCGTACTGCCGGGCTGGGCGCTCCCCGGCAAACCAGAGGGCCTCGACGACGTCGAGGAGGACGCGTGGCGTCAGACCGGCTTCGTCTGCGCCGAGGAATGGCGCCTGCTGGAGGCCAACCTTGACATCCAGGCACGCCTCTCGGCCACCGGCTACCAGGCCACCGCACGGACGATGACGATGGCGGCGTATGCGAGCCTCTGGAGCCGTGCGTTCCTGCTGATCTCGGACGCGGCCGCCCTCGTCCGCCGCGGCGCGTACCAGTCGGCGATCCCGCTGCTGCGGAACGCGGTGGAGATGGTCGCCGCGCAGCACGGCCTGACCGGTGAGATGGACGAGTGGCGCCGCTGGACGCACGAGTCCTACGGCCGGCACGAGCCGACGCGTTCGATCGAGGTTGGCCTCGGCCAATACTTCTCGGGCGAGTCGATCGCGTCTGACCCGCACCTGCGCCTGATCTACCGCGCCGCCTCCGACCTCTCGCGCCCGAACTTCGGCCCGACGGCGCTGTTCACTGCAGAGGGCGCGAGCCACGAACGATACCCGCTGGTCTTCGCCGACCGCGCGTTCCATCTCGGCTGGACACAGTTGCTGTTGGGCTGGGCGTTGCGCACCGGCCTCGCACAGTTGCACGAGGTGTTGCACCTCGCGCAACACTTCCCCGCCAGCGCCGAGTTGCGTGCAGAAGCCGTGACCCATGTCCGCGCCGCCGAGGCCGCGCTCGACGCCGGGGGGCGCTGCCACGCGGAGGAGTGGGACGACCCGCGCGGACGGCGTCGCACAATCCTTGCCGACTTCCGCCGCAAGCCGTCGGATGCGCCCGTGCGGATCCTCTTCTAACGAGTTCAGACCAATGCTGGTCCGCGGGGCGGTGGCTGCGCGCACTTCGCGAATGGACGACCTCCTCAATCAGCACCCGAACGCCAGCCCCCTCCCCTACAGGAGCCAGATTCGCTACGATCCGCCTGCGCACCCGCTCTCCCCTGCGGGGTAGATGGAGGGCTCCGATGACGCTGCGAGTCGGCATCAACGGCTTCGGTCGCACGGGCCGCACGGCATTCCGGGCCTGGTGGGAGCACCACCGGGACGACTTCGAGATCGTGGCGATCAACCGCGGCCCAGTCGAGATTCGCACCCACCTGCTCCGCTACGACTCAGACTACGGGCGCTTCCCGGCGACGGTGGAGGACGGCAAGGACTGCTTCACCGTGGGTGGCAAGCACGAGGTGCGCGTCTTCAACGAGGACGACCCGGCGAACATCCCTTGGGGCCGGGCGAACGTCGACCTCGTCATCGACTGCACGGGCAAGTTCCGGGACGCAAAGCAGGCGAAGGCCCACCTTCGCGACTCGGTCAAGAAGGTCGTGATCTCCGCGCCCGCGAAGAATGACGACTGGACCGTGATTATGGGCGCGAACCAGTCCGAGTACGACCCGAAGGCCCACAACGTGATCTCGGCTGGGTCCTGCACCACCAACTGCGTCGTGCTCGCCGTGAAGGTGTTGAACGACGCCTTCGGCGTCGAACGCGGGATGATGACCACGGTGCATTCGTACACCGGCGACCAGAACCTCGTGGACAACAGCCACAAGGACCTACGTCGCGCGCGCGCCGCCGGCCTGAACATCGTGCCCACGTCGTCGGGCGCCTCCGATGCGGTGGGCCGCATCATCCCGTCGCTCGCCGGCAAGTTCGACGGCTTCGCCTACCGCGTGCCGACGCCCACCGTCTCCGTCCTCGACCTGGTCACGATGCTGCGGGACACGCCCTCGGCCGGCGCGATCAACGAGGCCTACCTGGCGGCGGCCGAGGGCGAGTTGAAGGGGTTCATGTACTACGAGACCGACGAACTCGTGTCGATGGACTTCAAGGGCCACCCCGGATCCGCCATCCACGACGCCCCCACGACGCTGGTCCTGCCGGGTGGCATGACGAAGACGATGGCCTGGTACGACAACGAGTGGGGCTACTCCTGCCGCTTGACCGACGTGGTCGCCATGATGGCGGAGCGCGGCGTGGCGTAAACCCGACGTTGGGCCGTCCGCGGCGCTAGGCCCGCACAACAGATTTGTGTTATGTTGCATATGCCGGCGCAGGCGGGGCGCCGGCCCTAGCTTGGTGCGGAGGCGGCTGCGGCTCGAACCCGCCTCCGCGCCACCCGCCCAGCCCTCCGAGGCGGAACCCCAGAGGGCAGCTCGATGCCGAATCTCAGTCCGGTGGACGAGAAGTTCGAGCAGGTGCTCGCGGACCGCGCCGCCTCGGTGGCCGACCTCGCGCGCCGCCTCCGCGCACTCGTCCGCGAGACGCTGCCCGACGCCCTGGAGGTGCCAAACCACGGCCAGAAGGGCATCGGGTTCGGCTCGAACCAGTACGGCCACGATGGCTGGGGGTCGGCGTCATCGGTGTCGCCAAGAACTGGGTGACACTCGGCTTCATGCGCGGCGCGCACCTGCCCGACCCGCACGGGATCGTGGAAGGCACCGGGCGAAACGTCCGCCACGTGAAGATTCGCACGTTGCAGGAGTTCGAGGAACGCCGGGACGCGCTCGCCGCGCTGCTCCGTGCGGCCACCGGGACGGCGGCGCCATCGAAGGCGCCGAGCGCCAAGGCGGCTGCGAAGAAGCCGGCCGTCAAGAAACTAGCCAGCGAGAAGCCGGTGGCGAAGAAGCCTGCCGGCACGAAGACCGTCAGCAAGAAGCCGGCCCGGGCAACAACCGCCGCCACGAAGCCCGCCGCCGAGAGACCGGCGACCAAGAAGACCGCCGTCAAGAAGCCGGCCACGAGGCCACTAGCCGCCCGCTAGGCCCCCGGGGCGGCTAGTGGCCCCGGGCGCACCTCCGCCCGCCTCCTCGTACACTCGACACATGCTCGACGCACTCACCGAACGGCTCTCCGGCACCTTCCGGCGGCTCGGTTCCTCCGGGCGCATCGGCGAGAAAGAACTCGACGAGGCGCTCCGCGAGGTCCGGATCGCGCTCCTCGAGGCTGACGTCAACTTCAAAGTGGTACGCGACTTCATCGCACGCGTGCGCGAACGCGCGCTCGGGCAGGAGGTACTGCAGTCGATCACGCCCGGCCAGCAGGTGATCGGCATCGTCCAGCAGGTGCTCGTCGAGACGCTCGGCAAGGAGCACGCTCCGCTCGAGCGGGCCAGGGGCGGCCCGACCAAGATCATGGTTGTCGGCTCGAAGGGCTCCGGTAAGACGACGCTGGCAGGACGCCTCGCCCTCAAATTCAAGTCCGAGGGGCTCCGCCCGCTCCTCGTCTCCACCGACTTCGAGCGCGTTGCCGCGTCCGAGCAGTTGCAGGTGCTCGCTGAGTCGATTGACGTCCCGGTCTACGTCGAGGAGCGCGAGGCGCCCGCGGCGGAGGTGGCGAAGCGCGCGCTGGCCCACGCCGCGAAGATCAACGCGAACGCGATCATCGTCGATACCGTCGGCGCGGTGGCGCTGGACGACGAGCTAGCGGACGCGCTGGCGGCGCTTGCGGACGAGGTGGACCCCACCGAACTCCTGATCGTGGTCGACGCGATGACCGGCCAAGAGGCTGTGACGCTCGCGAAGGAGTTCCACGACGTCCTGGAAGGCTCGGGCATCGTCGTCACGAAGGTGGACTCCGACACGCGCGGCGGTGCGGTGCTCTCCGTGCGCGAAGTCACCGGCCTCCCGGTGAAGTTCATCACCACGGGTGAGCGCCTCGAGGCGCTCGAGGAGTTCCACCCCGACCGCTTCGCCTCCCGCGTCCTCGGCATGGGCGACGTCGTCACCCTGGTCGAGCGGGCGAAGCAGGCAATCGGCGAACGGGACGCGAAAGATGTCGCCCGCCGGATGCGGACCGGCCAGTTCGACCTGGAAGACTTCCTGGGCCAGATGGAGCAGTTGAAGAAGATGGGGCCGCTGTCCGGCATCCTCGACATGCTGCCTGGGGCGGGTGCGATGAAGGCCCAACTCGGCGCCATCGACATGAACGAGAAGTTCATCAGTCAGTCCGAGGCGATCATCCGCTCGATGACGATCGAGGAGCGCCGCCACCCGGACGTGATCAACGGCTCGCGGCGCCGCCGCATCGCCCGGGGGTCCGGTACCCACCCGTCCGACGTGAACCGGCTCTTGAACCAGTTCGGCGAGGCCCGCAAACTGATGAAGGCGATGGCCGGGGGCGGCAAGAACGCAGGCGGCATCCGCCGGATGCTGGGGCTCTAATCCCTCGATTCGAATCTGGGGTGGGCTGAATCTGCGATTGCCGCTAGACTCGACTGCCAGACCGTCTGACACTGATTTGCCAGCTATCGGCGACACCGCGTCTCACGAAGACGCAGCGCCCCCTGAAGGAATGTGCCCGTGCTCCGTATCCGCCTCCGCCGCACTGGTCAGAAGCACCAGCCCTCGTACCGCATCGTCGTCGCCCACAAGGAGACGAAGCGTGACGGCGGGTTCATCGAGATCCTCGGGCACTACAACCCCCGCACGGAGCCTCGCACGCTGGAGGTCAACCAGGAGCGTGCCACGTACTGGCTCTCCGTCGGCGCCCAGCCCTCGGAAACCGTCGCGCGTCTCCTCTTCAGCATCGGCGTGATCACGACCGAGCCGAAGAAGCGCGCCACGCAGCCGACGAAGGCCGAGCGCGAAGCCGCTGAGGCGGCGAAGAAGGCGCACCTCGAGGCCGTGAAGGCGAAGAAGGACGCGGACGCCGCTGCCGCCAAGGCCGCCGAAGAGGCTGCGAAGGCTGCCGCCGCGGAGGCCGCCGCCGCCGGCTCGAACTAGCCGATGCGCGCACTCATCGAATACCTCGCCCGCGCGCTTGCCGAGCACCCCGACGACGTGGTCGTCGAGGAGGAGCACGACGGCGACCGCGTCCTGCTCTATCTCTACGTGAACGACGAAGACAAAGGCCGTGTGATCGGCCGCGACGGACGCTGCGCGAACGCGATGCGCTCGCTGCTCCACGTCGCCGCGGTCCGCGCCGGCGTCCGCGCCACGCTCAACATCGAGTAGCGCGCCTCGTGCCCGGCCCCCGCCCCAACCCTGCCCGCCGTCCCCGACGGCCGGGCGTGCGCCCGCGCGTACCCACCGCCCGGATCCCTCGCGCGCCAATCGACGACTCGCCCGTGCCGCCGCCGGACGAGCGCGTGGCGATCGGGCGAATCAACGCACCCTGGGGCCTGAAGGGCCACGTGAAGGTGACCCCACTCACGACGAACCCGGAGCGGTTCACCGTGGGCGCGTTGGTGATCCTCAAGGGCGCACGCACGCGCATCGCCGACATCGAGACGCCGCTCGGCTTCCCGTGTGTGCTGTTCGAGGGCCATGAGGGGCGCGATGCCGCAGAGGCGTTGCGCGGGCTGCTCATCGAGATCCCGGAGAGCGACCTGCCCCCGTTACCGGAGGGCGAGTACTACACGCACGACCTCATCGGCATGTCCGTCGTCACGACGGCGGGCGAGCCGGTCGGGGTGCTGGAGCAGGTGCTCACCACGGGCGCGAATGACGTCTACCTCGTGCGTCTGCCCGACCGGAAGGACGTCCTCATCCCGGCGCTCGGACACATCGTGATCGAGGTCGACGTGCCGGGAAAGCGGATGGTGATCGAGCCGGTGAAGGGACTGCTGAGCGGGTCGCCCGAGGACCGCGAGCAGTAGCGCGCCCGCCCGCTCGCGTTGCCCGTCCCTCGGCGCCCCCTATACTCAGACGTGCTGCCTCGCACGGAGGCGAGCCCTCGTGGGGATGTAGCTCAGCTGGGAGAGCGCCGCGTTCGCATCGCGGAGGCCAGGGGTTCGAGTCCCCTCATCTCCACCATTCGCCCGTCGAGCATCGCCGCTCGCGCGCCCTCGTAGCTCAGTGGATAGAGCATTGGTTTCCTAAACCATGCGCGCAGGTTCGATTCCTGCCGGGGGCACCAGACGCCCGTCACCAGCGTCTCGCGAACCTCCACCCCCGCCGCCTTGCTCTGACGATCGCGTGTGAGGCGGGCGCGTGGGCCCCGCGACGCATCTTCCGGCGTGGTATGAATGCGGCCAAATCGTCCCGCCACATCCCGAGCCGGATCAGACGCGCCATGACCAACGTCCCCCGCCCCCTCGCCGGACATCGTGTCCTCGAAGTCGGTGGCTCCCTGCCGGTCGCGGCAGCGGCCAAACTGTTTTCCGACTACGGGGCAGACGTGATCAAGATGGAGCCGATCGGCGGCGCATCCATGCGCCGTCTTCCGCCGTTCCCGGGAGACGTGCCGCATCTGGAGAGGGGTGCCTGGCACGTCGCTCTCGATACCGGAAAGCGCTCGGTCGTGGTCGACATCGAGTCGGCGTCGGGACGCGACGTACTCGACCGACTATTTGCACAGACAGACCTCGTGCTCTTGCACGTCGCGGACGCCGTCGCGCGTGAACTCCGGGAGGGCATCCGCGCGCTGGCGACGCCACCAGCAAGCGTCGTGCTCACGGCGCACGGCCTGGACGGCCCGCGTAGCGGCTACGTTGAGAACGACACGTCGCTCTTCGCGTGGACGGGCCGGATGCGCCAGCACGCGATCGCCGGGGAAGAACCGCTGCGGTACGCCCCGCACGTCGCGGAGATGCAGTGGGCCGCCACCGCCTCGGCGGCAGGCGCCGCCGCGCTCTGGGCACGAGCCCGCGGCCAGCCGGCGCGCGAGGTCGAGGTGAGTGGCGTTGAGGCGCTCAGCGGCAACGTCGACACCTGGTTTGTCGCCTGGGAGTTCCTTGGCGTGGAGTCGCCCCGCGTCGCGGGTCAGTCGAGGACGGCCTATCCAGCCGGCTGCTATCGGTGCGCGGACGGTTATGTCGTCTTCGCGGCGGCAGGACAACCCTTCTTCACCCGGCTCTGCGAGGGCATCGGGCATCCGGAACTGGCGACCGACCCCCGTTTTGCTGATGCGACGCAGAAGCCGCTCCACTTCGATGACTTCTTCGCCGTCCTCGACCCTTGGCTGCGGTCGCGGACCAAGCACGAAATTTTCACCGCACTGCAGCAGTTCGGGGTGATGGTCTCTCCCGTCCTTGATGCGTCTGAGGTTGCCGGTGACGCACAAGCCGTCGTGCGCCAGTCGTTCGTCGAGCGTGAGATCCCGGGCCGTGGAGCGACGCTCATCGCCGGCCCACCCTTCCGTATGGCAGGCGGCTGGGAGGCTGGTCCCCCGCCTCGCCTTGGGGAACACACGGACGACATCCTCCGCGACCTTGGCTACTCCACGACCGAACGGCTCGCGCTATTCCGCGCGGGCGTGACGGGATAGCCGGATGACTTCACGACTGCTTGACGGCATCCGCGCGGTCGAACTGTGCGAGGTCTGGGCCGGACCGATGGCGGGGTCGCTGCTTGGCGACCTCGGCGCGGATGTCGTGAAAGTGGAATCGTTCCCGCGGAACTCGATGACCCGCCCGCTCGCGAACCCCGTACCCGGCCCAGGGGAAGGGCCGGTATGGGAGCGCGGACACGTCCATCACCTGGCCAACCGGAATAAGCGAAACATCGCGCTGAATGTCCGGACACCAGCCGGCGCCGGTGTCTTGAAAGATCTGCTGGCCACCGCCGACATCTTCTTCGAGGGCTACTCGGCAGGCACGGTCGACCGCATGGGCTTCGACTGGGAAACGGTGCATGCGATCAACCCGCGCCTGATCTATGTCTCCCTTCCCGGTTGGGGGGCGCACGGGCCGTATCAGGGGTACGTGACGCTGGGATCCGGGCTTGACGCCGCGGGCGGCCACACAATCGTACGCGGGTACCCCGACCGACCCGTGGAGGACACACCGCCGATCTTCCATTCGGACGCCACGGGAGCCCTCGCACTGGTCTTCGCGGTCATCACCGCCCTCCACCGCCGGCAGCAGACCGGGCTGGGGTCATACATCGACATTTCGCAGATCGAGGTTCTGAATTGGCATCTGCCCGCGCAGGTCGCGGAATGGGCGATGAACCGGCGGGTGCCGGTACGCCTCGGGAACAGCGACCCGCTCGTCGTCCCCCACGGCTGCTTCCGCGCTGGCGGTGGCGAGGCCGGGGAGGACGATTCCTGGGTGGTCATCGCTGCCGAGGCAGACGGGCAGTGGGCGGGGTTGGCAGGTGCGATTGGGCACCCGGAATGGGCAGAGCGCGGACACCCCTGGGCCACGATTCCGGGACGCCTCGCCGCGAGGGACGAGATACACGATGCCGTGCGGCGCTTCGTCGCCTCTGGCACAGCCGAGCACATCGTGGAGACCGTTCAGCGCCACGGGGCAATCGCGTCGCCCGTCATCGCACCGTGGTCGATCCTCGCCGATCCGCAACATTCCCACCGCGAGTGGCTGCAGTCCGTGGACCATCCGTATGTGGGGACACATCTCTTCCCTGGCTTCCCCTGGCGCGTCAGCCCGGACGCCCCCTCCTGGGATCGCCCGGCTGCCCTGGTCGGTGAGCACAACGAGGAGGTACTGGGCAGCCTGGGATATTCGCGGCAAGCGATCGCGCGCCTTCAGGCCGACGGGGTGATCGGCGATCGCTACGGCGCGTGAGGCGACTCTCCCCTACTCGTCATAACTCATCTGTTGTCCACGTGATCGATCGCTCGCGCGTGACTGCCTGAGGTGGCATCATCCCGCGCAGGTCAGCGCGTAGGGGGGCCCGCCCCCGACCGTCATCTCTGACGGCCGAGGACGGTGTGGCGCTTGCAGTCGGGGCACTGCCCTGTCTTCCGCTGCGCGCGAGTGGAGAAGCGAGGATTCATGAATCTGATCGTGCTCGTACCGATTGCCGGCGCCGCAGCCGTGCTCTTCGCGCTCTGGTTGGCGCGCGACGTGCTCTCTCGCGACACCGGCACTCCGGAAATGCAGCAGGTGGCCGGGCTGATCTTCGAGGGCGCGATGGCGTTCCTGAAGCGACAGTACGGCACCATCGCCGTCATGACTGCGGTGATCGCCGTCGTCCTGATGGGTGTCGTCAGCCTGGTCTCCGAGGGCGTGAAGGAAATCACGCTTCAGGGCACCAGCATCGTCTACGGCGACACGGTGATGTCGTCCGGGAAGGAAGGGGTGCTCACCGGCATCGCCTTCGCGGTGGGTGCCTTGTGCTCCGGTATCTCCGGGTACATCGGCATGTACATCGCCGTCCGGTCGAACCTCCGGACCGCCGCTGCCGCCCAGCACAGCCTGAAGGACGCCATCACCGTCGCCTTGCGCGGTGGTGCGGTCTCCGGCTTCCTGGTCGTGGCACTCAGCCTCATCGGCGTGTCGACCATGTGGGTCGTCTACACGCGTGTGCTGGGCTACCCCGAGGCGATCACTCCGTTCCTGATCGTCGGCTTCGGCTTCGGCGCCTCGTTCGTCGCGCTGTTTGCCCAGATCGGCGGCGGTATCTACACCAAGGCGGCCGACGTCGGCGCTGACCTCGTCGGCAAGGTCGAGGCCGGCATCCCCGAGGACGACCCACGCAACGCGGCCGTCATCGCCGACCTTGTCGGCGACAACGTCGGCGACTGCGCCGGCCGTGGCGCGGACCTCTTCGAGTCCATGTCCGCCGAGAACATCGGTGCCATGATCCTGGGCGTCGCGATCTACACGGTGACCCAGGACCTCAACTGGATCCTGTTCCCGCTCGTGCTCCGCTCGTTCGGCGTCTTTGCGACGATCATCGGCATGCTCGTGGTGCCGATGTTCTCCGAGAACGCCGAGAAGGACCCGATGCGCCCCCTGAACATGGGGTACTACGTCGTCTCGGCCCTCTCGATCGTGGGCCTCTACATCGCCACCAGCCAGATGCTGGGCGACTCCTGGATGTGGTTCTTCGGTTGTGGCGTGACGGGCATCGCCTGCGGGTTCGCGTTCGTCTACATCACGCAGTACTACACGGCCGGCGCATGGCGCCCGGTCAAGGAGATCGCGCAGGCCTCAAAGACGGGGCCGGCGACGAACATCATCATCGGCACCTCGGTCGGCCTGGAGACGTTCGCCCCCTCCGCGGTGGCGATCGTCCTCGCGCTCGTGATTGCATACACGCTGGGTTCGAACGCCGACATCGCGAACGTCCCGGCGTTCACGACCGGCATCTTCGGCACGGCCGTCGCGACGATGGGCATGCTGATGTCGGCCGCGTACATCCTGTCCATGGACACGTTCGGCCCGATCACGGACAACGCCGGCGGCATCGCGGAATTCTCCGGCGCCCCCGCCAGCGCCCGCCACATCACCGACGCCCTGGACACCGTCGGCAACACCACGAAGGCCCTCACCAAGGGCTACGCGGTGGCCTCCGCCGGCCTGGCGGCCTTCCTGCTGTTCTCCGCGTACCTGGACAAGGTCAAGGA
The DNA here is from genome assembly GCA_004297315.1 of Dehalococcoidia bacterium. Taxonomy (GTDB): domain Bacteria; phylum Chloroflexota; class Dehalococcoidia; order UBA2979; family UBA2979; genus SURF-43. Next base: position 17,179 of record SCTU01000038.1, read on the forward strand.
GCGGCTGGACATCCCGCTGGTCACGGAACTCCCGATCGACCTCGCAAGCATCGACGTCTTCGCGGGCGGCGTGCTTGGCGTGACGCTCGTGTTCCTTTTCTCCGCCCTCACGATCCGTGCCGTGGGCTCTGCTGCGTCGTCGATCATCGAGGAGGTCCGCCGCCAGTTCCGGGAGCACCCCGGCATCATGACTGGCACAGAGCGCCCGGACTACGCGCGTGCCGTGGACATCACGGCGCGGGCGGCCCTCCGCCAGATGGTGGCGCCGGGCGTCCTGGTCGTGAGCGCGCCGATCGTCGTGGGCCTGGTGTTCCGCTACCTGCGGGATGCCTCGGTCACGGTGGACGGCGTCGAACACCTGCACTCGTCCGGTTGGCTCGCGGTCTCCGGCATGTTGATCATCGGCACCATCGGCGGCATCGCGATGGCGACGTTCTTCAACAACTCCGGTGGCGCGTGGGACAACGCCAAGAAGTACATCGAGTCCGGGGAGATGACGGACGAGAACGGCCAGGTCGTGAAGAAGGGTTCGCCCATCCACGCGGCCGCCGTCGTCGGTGACACCGTCGGTGACCCGTTCAAGGACACCGCCGGCCCGTCGCTCCACGTCCTCGTGAAGCTGCTGGCCACGGTCACACTCGTGCTCGCGCCGCTCTTCATTGCCTCGTAGGAGGCGATGAAGCAGAGGCTCGATATCGCCTCGTAGCGTTGAGGGCGGCCGCCAAGGCCGACGCAGATACGGAAGGGGAGCGGGAAGCCGCTCCCCTTCCTCTTGCCCGCCGGGCGGCCTAGCGGCGCGCCGCCCGCTTCAACTCGTCGAGGACGCGCGCCATGCCCGGCACGTCGCCCGCCACCTCGCTGCGGTAGGCGAACGGCACGTCCCCGCCCGGCAGGATGATGAACACGCCGCCGAGTTGGGCCAGGTCGCCCTGCACCCTGCTCAGCCGGTGGCCGCGGCGATGCACTTGCAGGGCATTCCAGTACAGCCGCGGGTTGAGAAGCGCCGTCCAGGTGGGGCGCTTCGCCCCGAGCGCCCGGTAGACCTCGCGGCCCGGGTCGGTGAACAGCGGCGTGGTGACGTGGTAATCCTCGGCAAAGAACCCGGCCATCGAGGGGTTGCCGCTCCCAACGATCACGAGTTCGGCGCCGGCCTCGTGGATCGCGGGCACAGCGGGCACGAGCCGGGAGACGTGGTCTTTGCAGAACTGGCAACCGAAGTGCCGGATCAGCGCGAGGACGACCGGCCGGTCCCGCCAGACGTCGCCCAGTCGTACCGCCTCCCCGGTCGGGGTGAGGACCGTGAGCGGCCCTGCGCTAGATTCCACGTTCTCCATTCCACCATGCTATCGCCGGGGCTTCAGGCAGGCGGCAAACGTACCTCCGTGGTGATATCGTCCCGCGGCACGAGGGGTGAATCGCACCACGGAGGGGATGGCCCGTGACGCAAATGCTCGAAGGCATCCGCGTGCTCGAATTCGCGACCGACGTGGCCGGGCCGTTCGCGGGCAAGCTCCTCGCGGACTACGGGGCCGAAGTCCTGAAGGTGGAGCCGCCGGCCGGTGATCCTTCGCGCAGCGCCGGCCCCTTCCCGGACGATATCCCCCACCCCGAAAAGTCCGGCCTCTTCCTCCACCTCAATACGAACAAGCAGTCGATGACGCTCAACCTCGAGACCGAGGAGGGGACGTCAATCGCGCGCCGCCTGATCGGCCACGCCGACGTCGTGATCGACGACTTCCGTCCGGGCACCCTCGATGAGTGGGGGCTGGACTACGAGGCGATGTCGACCGGACACCCGGACCTGATCATGGCCTCGATCACGCCGTTCGGGCAGAGCGGCCCCTGGCGCGATTACGTCGGCACGGAGATCACGCTCCAGGCGATGGGCGGGCCGCTGCACGGCAACGGCGCGCCGTACCGCGAGCCTGCGAAACTCGGCGGGAACACGGCGCACTATCACGCTGGGCTCGCGACCTCGCTCGCTATCCTCCTCGCACGCCTCCGCGTGGAGGCGGGAGGCGCGGGCGATTGGATCGACCAGTCCGTGTACGAGGCCCAGGCCGGCTTCCGCGACCGCCGCACCATCTCTCTCACCGCCGCGGCCTATAGCGGCCTTTCCAGCACGCGCCAGCCGCCCGGTGGCCGCACAGCCATGGGCGTCCGTCCTGCCATCGACGGCTACGTGAACATCTTTGCCGGCGGGACCAAACATTTCGGCGCGTTCCTCGACGAAATCGGGCGGCCCGACCTGAAGGAGCACCCGGATTTCGGCAAGCAGGTGCATGAGTACTCCGCGGAGTACCAGGAACAGGTCGAGGGTTCGTACCTCGCGTGGCTGTTCGAGACGCCGAAACTGGAGGCGGTCGCGCGGACGCAGCGTCACGGCATCCTCGGCGGCGCGGTCATGTCCACCGAAGACCTCGTCAACGACCCGCACTATCGAGGGCGCGGCGTGTGGGAGACGATCGACCACCCCGTGGCTGGCCCGCTGGAGTATCCGGGGCGCCAGTTGATCCTCTCCGAAAGCCCGAAGGCGTCCGCACGGCCGGCGCCATTGCTCGGCGCACAGACCTTCGACGTACTCATGCAACTCGGGTACGACCGTGCGGCGCTGCCCCGGCTGCGCGCGCAGGGCGTGATCTAGGAGGCCGGCGATGACTTCGGACACGCGACGCGAGCGAGACGCCGCGCACCGCCTGCCGCTGGAGGGCGTGCGGATCGCGGACATCACCGTGGTCTGGGCGGGCCCTCACGTCACGCAACTTCTGGGCGAGTGGGGCGCAGACATCATCCGCGTCGAGCCGGTGACGACAATCCAACCGTACTCGCGTGGCGCGGAACGTGTCAGCACCGAAGCGCAGTGCCGCGCACTCGGCGCCGCAGGAGTCACCATGGGCATCCCGCCCGACTTCGATCCCGGCGAGGACCCGTGGAACCGTTCGCCCGCCTTCAACGCCCACGCGCGCAACAAGCGC
>SCTU01000039.1 GCA_004297315.1 Dehalococcoidia bacterium
TTCTTCCTGCGTACCGACTCGCCCGGCCGCCTGGCCAAGATCGAGGACATCGAGCAGCAGGAAGTCTTCGGCGTCGGCTTCATCCAGGACTTCACCTGGAAGCAGCTGTTTGAACTGGACGCCTGCGTCCGCTGCGGCCGCTGCACGGAGGTCTGCCCGGCGAACATCTCCGGCCAGCCGCTCTCGCCGATGCACCTGATCCAGGACCTCAAGGCCCACCTCGCCAATGTCGGTCCAGCGATCCAGCGCCACCGGCACGAGACCGGTGAGTTGGGACGCGAACTATCGCCCGTGGCCCTCACCGGCGACGTGATCAAGGACGAGACGCTCTGGGCGTGCCGGACCTGCGGCGCCTGCATGCAAGAGTGCCCCGTCATGATCGAGCACGTCCCGACCATCGTGGACATGCGCCGCTACCTCGTGATGAACGAGGCGCGCATCCCCGCCACCGCGCAGGCCGCACTCGAGAACCTCGAGATGCGCGGGCACCCGTGGCGCGGCACCGCGCTGGAACGCACGACCTGGATGGAAGGCCTCGGCGACGTCCCGATCTTCGACGGCTCGCAGGAGTATCTCTACTGGGTCGGCTGCTCGGGCTCGCTCGTGGAGCGGAACCTTCCGGTGACGAAGGCGGTCTTCCGGCTGCTCAACGAGGCCGGGGCCTCCTTCGCCGTCCTCGGCCAGGAGGAGACGTGCAACGGCGACCCGGCGCGGCGTCTGGGGAACGAGTACCTGTTCCAGATCCTCGCCCAGCAGCTGATCGACACGTTTAAGTCCAAGAACGTGCAGAAGGTGATCACCAACTGCCCGCACTGCTTCAACACCTTCAAGAACGAATACCCGCAGTTCGACGGGCATTTCGAGGTCTTCCACCACACCGAGTTCCTGGCGAGTGCGATGCAGACCGGGAAACTCGTCGCGAGGCACTCGGTCGACACCACCGTCACCTACCACGACTCCTGCTACCTCGGCCGGATGAACGGCGTGTACGACGCGCCGCGCCAGATCATCTCGATGGTGCACGGCGCGGGCCTGACCGAGATGCAGCGCAACCTCTCGAAGGGGCTATGCTGCGGCGCCGGTGGCGGCAACATGTGGCAGGAAGAGGTTGGGGAGCGGCGGGTGAACCACGTCCGCGCGGAGGAGGCGGTGCGCACCGGCGCACAGTCCGTGATCTCCAACTGCCCCTTCTGCATCCAGATGTTTGAGGACGGCGTCCCGGCGGTGCACCCCGAAGAAGAGGGGCGCATGAAGCCGTTCGACGTGGCGGAACTGCTGGAACAGGCCGTCTTTGGCCCGGGGTCGCGCTGAGCGCGGATACCCGGATTGGACACTAGAATCCTCGGGGCATCGCGGTCCGTGCGGCGGACCGCCAGGCGCCTCGAAGACTCACAGGTTGAGCACCGCACCGGGCGCGCACGGCGCTTCGGGCGCAAGCACGCGGGGTTTGCCCCGGATGAAGGAGACCAGCATGCACATCGTGGTCTGCGCTAAGCAGATTCCGGACCCGGAGACCCCGCCGTCCGCGTTCAAGATCGACACGGCGGCGAACAAGGTGATCCCGGCCCAGGGCATCGCCCCCGTCCTCAGCCAGTTCGACGGCATCGCTGCCGAGGCGGCTCTCCGCATCAAGGAGGCCAACGCCGGCAGCAAGGTGACCGTCATCTCGATGGGCGCCGAGTCCGCCCAGGCCGCCATCAAGCAGGTCCTGGCGATGGGCGCCGACGAGGGCGTGCTGCTGAACGACCCGGCCTTTGAGGACGGCGACTCGCACACGACTGCCACAGTGCTCGCCGCGGCAATCAAGAAGCTCGGCAACGTGGACGCCGTGTTCTGCGGCCGCCAGGCGGCGGACTGGGACATGGGCCAGGTCGGCCTGCTGGTCGCCGAGGACCTCGGCTGGCCGGTCGCGATCATCGCGAAGGGCGTCACCACTGGCGGCGCCGGCCTCCAGGTCACGCGCGTGCTGGAGAACGGCTTTGAGAGCCTGGAAATGCCGGTCCCGGCCGTCGTCACCGTCTCCAACGAGTTCGGCGAGCCGCGCTACCCGAAGCTCCCGCAGATCATGGCCGCGGCCAAGAAGACCGTGACCAACTGGAAGGCCGCGGACCTGGGGCTGGACGCGGGCGCCGTCGGCAAGGCGGGTTCCCGGCTCAAGCTCGAGAAGCTCTTCGTCCCTGAGAAGGGCGGCAAGGTCGAGCTGATGGAAGGCGACACCCCGCAGGCCCAGGCCGCGGCGCTCGTCGCCCGCCTCATGGCCGACAAGATCCTGTAGCCGACCGCACGAGGAGCGAAGAAATGGCACACAACATTCTGGTCGTCGGCGAACTCGCCGGCGGCACACCGACCTCGACCACGTTGGAACTGCTCGGCGGCGCGCAGGGGCTCGCCGCGGGCGGCACCGTCTCCGTGGCATTGCTCGGTACCGGCGCCTCCGCAGCGGCTGCGAAGGCCGCGGGCGCGGCCAAGGCGTTCGTCTCTGACGACGCCGGTTACGACACCGTGCGGGCAGAGCAGTGGCTCGCCGCCCTCGAGGCGGCCGTGGACCAGTCCGGCGCGGACCTGGTGCTGATCCCGCAGTCCTCCGCCGGCCGCGAGCTCGGCCCGCGCCTTGCGGCGCGCAAGAAGACCGCGGTCGCGATGGACTGCGTGCGCATCGAGGACGCCGGCGGGCTGAAGTTCACCCGCCCGGCCTACGGTGGCAACGCGATGGCGACCTACTCGATCGCGACCTCGCCCGCCGTGGCGACGGTCCGCGCGAAGTCGTTCGAGGCGGCCTCGGGCGCCGGGGCGTCGGACGTCGTCCAGCTGCCCGCGGCGGGGGCGTCCCGCACCAACGTGACGGGCATGGAGAAGGCGGTCTCGGCCGGTCTGCAGATCACGGATGCGCCGGTGGTGGTCTCCGGCGGCCGCGGCCTAGGCGCTGCGGAAGCCTTCAAGTCCGTCGAGGAACTGGCAGCGGCGATCGGTTCGGACAAGGCCGCTGTGGGCGCATCGCGCGCCGCGGTCGACCTCGGCTGGTACCCGCCGAGCCAGCAGGTGGGCCTGACCGGCAAGGTCGTGACCCCGGACCTCTACATCGCGGTCGCAATCTCGGGCGCGAGCCAGCACATGGCGGGCTGCTCGGGCTCCAAGACGATCGTCGCCATCAACCGGGACAAGGACGCCAACATCTTCGGCTTTGCCAAGTACGGCATCGTCGGCGACTGGAAGGCCGTCGTGCCCGCGCTGATCGAGGAGATCAAGAAAGCGAAGTAATCACTCGACATAACGTCGAACGGACATGGGCGGCGAGGCGGAAGTCTCGCCGCCCATGTCATTTTCGAGAATCTGCCGTAATGCTTGGCCCAATTCCTTGCGGGGCATTGTGGGCGGAAATACAATCGCGGCGCCCAGGTGGGGCGAAATCTCCCCAAACGGCGTCACTGGTGACGGACGGCGGCGGCCCGGTCGGGCGTCGACCGTTATGCCAGTGCTGGGAGCGTCACATGATCGTCATTGGCCTGACCGGAGGTATTGCCTCCGGTAAATCGACCGCCGCCGAACAGCTCCGCAAGCTCGGCGCCGTCATCATCGACGCCGACCGCGTCGGACACCGTTCGTACGAGCCGGGGACACCCGGGTTCGAGAAGGTGGTCAACGCCTTCGGGCACGACACCGTCGGCAAGGACGGTTTGATCGACCGCCGCGTGCTGGGCGGGAAGGTGTTCGGAGCCCCGCAGGAACTCGAGCGGCTCAACGCCATCCTCTGGCCCGAGATCCGCCGCCTGATCGGCGAAGAGATCGTGCAGATTCGCGAGCGCGACAAGGACTCGGTGATCGTCATCGAGGCTGCCGTCCTGATCGAGGCCGGTTGGCAGGACCTCTGTGACGAGGTCTGGGTGGTCACGACCAGCCCCGAGGTCGCGATCGAGCGCCTCCAGTCGCGGAACGGCCTCACGCGGGACGCGGCGCTGGCGCGGATCAACGCCCAGATGACCTCCAAGGAACGCGCCGCCTACGGCCAGGTGGTTGTGGACAACTCCGGCACCGAGGAGCAGCTCGTCCAGAAGATCGAGCGGGCCTGGCGTGTGCTGCAGCAGCGCCTCGACCTTCGCCGGCCCAAGAAGCCGGCGGTGAAGAAGCCGGCGGTGAAGAAGCCTGCGGTGAAGAAGCCGGCAGCGAAGCCGGTCGCGGCAAAGCCCGCTGCAAAGAAGCCGGCTGCCAAGAAGGCAGTCGCAAAGAAACCAGTAGCGAAGAAGCCCGCCGCGAAGAAAGCCGTGGCCAAGAAGCCCGCCGCGAAACCGGCCGTCGCAAAGAAGCCGGTGACGAAGAAGCCAGCGAACAAGGCACCGGCCGCAAAGAAGGCGGCGGCCAAGAAGCCAGCCGCAAAGAAGCCGGCAGCAAAGAAACCAGCGGCGAAGAAGCCCGCCGCAAAGAAAGCCGTGGCCAAGAAGCCCGCCGCGAAACCGGCCGTCGCAAAGAAGGCCGCCAAGAAGCCCGTTGCGAAGAAGCCGGCTCGGCGCTAGACGCTGCCTCGCACTACCGGCACGATGTAGTTTCACGCCGGGGCGACTAGTCCCGGTCGCGAGGTCAGGATCACCGCGTTGACGACGACGAAGGTACCCGGGTTCAAGCAGATCGCAGTTGAGGACTTCCGCCTCACTGAGGAGCCGTTCTATCTCCCGATCCGGGATGAAGTCGAGCTTTTCGAGACCGCGTACGCCGACAACGTGCCTGTCCTCCTGAAGGGCCCCACCGGCTCCGGGAAGACCCGCTTCGTGGAGTACATGTCGTGGCGGCTGCACAACCGCACCGGCCATGGTGGACACGAGGAGGGCGTGCCGCTGATCACGGTGGCGTGCCACGAAGACCTCACCGCCTCCGACCTCGTCGGCCGCTACCTGCTCGAGGGGGACGAGACACGGTGGATTGACGGGCCGGTGACGCGTGCCGTGAAGAACGGCGCGATCTGCTACCTGGACGAGGTGGTGGAGGCGCGCAAGGACACCACCGTCCTGATCCACCCGCTGACGGACTACCGCCGTCTGCTCCCCGTCGAGAAGCGCGGCGAACTGCTGGAGGCCGCCGACGGCTTCCTCCTCGTCATGTCCTACAACCCGGGCTACCAGTCCGCGATCAAGGACCTCAAGCACTCCACGCGGCAGCGCTTCATCGCCATCGAGTTCGACTACCCTCCGCGCGACCAAGAAGCCCTGATCGTCCAGCGCGAGTCCATGGTGGACGCCGCGATCGCGATGGACCTTGCCAAACTGGCGGAGAAGGTGCGTAACCTGAAGGAGCACGGTCTAGGCGAGGGCGTCTCGACCCGTCTGCTCGTGTACGCAGGGAAACTGATCCACGGCGGCATCTCGCCCCGACGGGCGTGCCAGGTCGCCGTCGTCTGGGCCCTGACGGACGACCGCGAGGTCCAGCGGTCCATCGAGGAAGTCGTCGCCTCCATCTTCGACGACTAGCCCACCAAGTGCCGGCGGCGTCGGGTCGCCGGCGCCCACCGCGCGGGGGATGCGATGAGCATCGCCGATGACCTCACGACCCGTTACGCCGCCGACCTGCGCGGCTTTGGCGCCGCCTTGCCGGACGACTTCGCCACGGGCGTCCGCGGGATGGCCGCGTATCTCTCCGACGCGGACCTGGAGGCCTGGTCACGCTCCGGCGTCGAACTCGCGAACTCAAGTCTGCGCGCCTGGGAAGCCGCGGCCGAGTATTTCCGCGCAAGCCCCGCCCTCGTCGACCGCCTGGGCGCCGAAGGGATCGCCCGCTGGGTGGGCCTGGCCACCGAACTCTCGTCGCGCTCCTCGCTGATCGCTGCGCAGTTCCTCAAGTCCACGCCCGAGGCGCTCGAGGTGATCCAGCCGGACGACCTCGAGGAATGGTCACAGCAGGGCGACCGGCTGTGCCGCGGCAACTGGAAGTCGATCGCGCTGTCGCAGCTCTACTTCCAGGTCAGCCCCTCGCTGTTCCGCTCGCTCTCGCTTGTCTCCGTCGGACGGCTGGTCGACATCATCGACCAGTTGACGGAGCGCTCGTACGAACTCGCCACCACGGCGCTCGAGGGCTCTGCCCAGATCTTCGCCGGCCTCAGCGGACAGGACCGCGAGCCGTTCCTGCGCTTCGCTCGGGCGGTCACCCGCGCCTCCTGGGCGGACACGCGCCTCTACTTCGAGCGCGGCCCGCGGCTGCTGGAGCGGATCGACCCGCCGCAGCGCGCGAAGTTCCTCGACCTGGCGGGACGCGTGACGACAGAGGTCGGGCGCCAGGGCTTCCCGCTCTTCTCCGACGCCGCCGAGGCTATCGGCGGGATGGCGGTCGAGCAGCACGCCGCGTACATCGAGTTCGCCTCGCGGATCGCGGCCGGGAGCCCTACCGCAGCGATGGAGTACCTGAAGAGCGCGACGTTCGTCGCCTCGCGCCTCAATCCCGACCAACGCTCGCTCTGGGAGCAAGAAGGCCTCGAGATCATCACGGTCGAGAAGAACCCCGAGGGCGCCGAGGCCTACTTCCGGCTGGAGTCCACCCGCGCCGAAGAACGCATGCGGGCGCTCTCCACGCGCGTCGAGCTCTCCTCGATCAACCAGATGCTCCGGATGTACGCGAAAGCGCTTTCCGGCGAACCGGTCTCCGTGCAGTCCGCGGAGGAACTCGTCGACCGCGGCATCGGCTGGGTGACGGAGTCACGGCCCACGACGGAGGGCTCCTCGATCTACCTGCCGCCGTACGTCGCCACGTTCGACGAGCAGGAGGCCAACTTCCAGGTCTACAAGGTCTTCACGACCCACCAGACCGGACGGATGGAGTTCGGTTCGTTCGACTACGAGTGGGACACCCCGGGCGCGTATGTCGCCGCGACCGGCCCGCGCCGCGAGGTGTCGGCGGCGGTGCGACGCGAGGCGATGGGCGTCCCGGCGGCGAAGGCCGAGGCCGTCACCGCCGTCCAACGGCTCTTCAACTGCTTCGACGACCGCACGTTGATCGCCGGCCTGTTCACGGTCGTCGAGGACACACGCATCGACACCGTCATCGCGCGCGAGTACAGCGGCATCCGCCGCTGGCTCCGCCGGCTCCAGGAGCACGAGATCGGGCAGCGCCCGAAGGTCGAAGAGATGGCGCTGCGCCAGGCCTTCGTGGAGAACCTGCTCCGCGCCTCCCTCGGCAAGCCGGAGGCGATCCGCTGGCCCGTCATACTGCGTGAGTACATGGCCCAGGGCATCGCTGCGCTCCGCATGGTCGAGCAGCGCGGGGCGACCGTGCAGGACAGCGCCGAGGTCGCGGGCGCGCTCTACGACATCGCCGCATCGATCCCGAACGTGCGGGCGCCGATGCCGGACGGCAAGTTCGACTTCGAGGGCGCGACGCAGGAGATGCTGGACGTCCTTCCCTCGATGCCGGGCGGCGGCGAGGGCCCGGACATGCCCGGGAACTCGCAAGAGGTCACCTTCGAGAACCCGCCACAGCCGGACTTCCGCGGCGACTTCAAGCCCGAACTCGTCCAGTTGATGGCAAAGCTCAAACTGCAGCAGGAGGGCGGCACCGAAGCAGGCGGCGCGCTCACGAAGGAGCAGTTGCTGGAGTTGCTCCAGAACTCCACCGAACTGTCGATTGCCGAACTCGCCGAGGGCGACATCGACGAAAGCCTCGGGATGTTCCTCGACAACCTGCAAAAGGACGCCGGGATGCCGGCGAGCGACAAGAAGAAGTCGGACAAGAAGGACGGCGGCGACGACTCCGACGGCCCCGGCGAGGACGAGGGCCCGAGCGAGGGCGAGTTGCCGGTCGAGATCAAGTGGTTCTACTACGACGAGTGGGACTTCCGCGCGAGCGACTACCGTCCGCGCTGGACCCGCGTCGGCGAGCGCATATCCGCCGAGGGCGACCGCGAGTTCTATGAGGAGACGCTGCGGCGGCATCACGGCTTGGTGATGGAGACGCGCAAGCAGTTCGAGATGATGCGGCCGGAGTCGTTCAAGAAGATCAAGCGCCTCGAAGACGGTGACGAGCTCGACACCGACCTGGCGATCGAGTTCCACGTCGACAAGAAGGCGGGGGCGGGCCCCACGCAGCGCATCTACAACCGCCGGAACAAGATTGAGCGCGACGTCGCCGTCGCGTTCCTCCTCGACATGTCCGCCTCCACGGACGAGGAGATCGAGAAGCAGAAGGTCAAGCACAGCAAGGACGACGACGACGACGACTTCGACGGTGACCCGCGCCGCTACTTCCAGTGGCTGGCCGCGCGTCGCGCGCAGGCGCTCGTCGAGCCGCCGAAGCGCATCATCGACCTCGAGAAGGAGTCGACGGTGCTGATCGTCGAGGCGCTCGAGGCGATTGGCGACGCCTACGGGATCTTCGGCTTCTCCGGCTACGGCCGCGACAACGTCGAGTACCACGTGATCAAGGACCTCGAAGAGCAGATGTCCGACCGCGTGCAGCGGCGCATCTCCAAGATCGAGCCGATCCGCTCCACCCGCATGGGCCCCGCGATCCGGCACACGATCCACAAACTTGACGAGTACGACGCGAAGGTGAAGATCCTGATCCTCGTCTCGGACGGACGCCCGCAGGACCACGGCTACGGCCGCGACCGGACCGAGAAGGAATACGCCGTCCACGACACCAAGCAGGCCCTGGTCGAGGCGAAGCGGCTGGGCATCACGCCCTTCCTCATCACCGTCGACAAGGAAGGCCACGACTACCTCAAGCAGATGTGCGACGACATCGGCTACGAGGTGGTGGACGACATCGAGTCGCTCCCGCGCCGGCTGCCGACGCTCTACCGCCACCTCGCCGCGGACTGACCCCGAGCGCCTCGCGCGCTCCTCCTACTGGTGGCGTCGGGAACGGACGCGCCGGCGCGTCTGCAGCGGTTGCTCGTGGCTCTCCGGGACGACGCTGATCGAACCGTCCGTCTCCAGCACCGCGACCCTGACCTCGCGGATGTCGTCGATGCCGTGCTCACGCAGGGCCATCATCACCTCCTGTTCGTCGACGTGCTCCTGCCGGAGGTGTTCCCGCACGAACTCGCCGTGATGGATGAGGAGGGTGGGGGCGCCTTCGACGGCGCGCTGGAGCCACGGGACACGCTCGCGCAGCGCGGCCAGCCCGTAGTTCGCGAGGATCAAGATGGCCGCCGCGACCAGTCCGCCCGTGAGCGAGGAGTCCGGCCCGACCATCGCGTTCTGCACCGCATTCGCTACGAGCAGGATCACGACGAGGTCGAACGGAGTCATCTGGCCGATCTCGCGCTTCCCCGCGAGACGTAGCCCGAATAGCAGCGCGACGTAGACGAGCGCCGTCCGGACCGCGATTTCCCAGATGGGGACCCCGGTGGAGAACATCGCTCGCTCCCGATCCAGCCCGGGTCGCGGGCGTCCGTACCCCGCCGCTTCGCGATCGTAGCGGGCGGGCACCTCGCTGCCATGAGAGGGCGACGGGCAAACAGAAGGCCCCGCCGTCAGCGGGGCCTTCTGTGCGACAACTGTCGACTTGCTGCGCCATTCGGAGGCGTCTAATGCGCGGCGTACCGCGCGTGACCATTTGGTCAGGGTGCCTGGGTCTGGAACGAATGAATTCGGTGCCGGCGGCTTTCGTCACCGGCCACTAACGTGCTGCAATGGCGTGACCCTCCCTTAGGCCGAGGTGTCCCGTGTCTTCTCCAGGATGCGCCAGTCCGTGGTCTTGCTCATAGCGACCTCCGTCCCTGTGCTCCCGGACCTTCGAGCGGTGGAGGGGGAGAACCCCGGCCCGAACGTCCATCGCTGACACTTCGTAGATTACGACTCGCTAGATTCGTGTGCGTGCCCACAAGTACCTGAATCTGTGTGACGTTCGTCCCGATTCAGTCCTACGCGGTTCCGCACCATCGCCACATCACACGTGGGCTGTCGTCGATGGCCTCGGCGCGCGCCGCGCCCACTTCGGCGAGCACGTCGAGGTGCCCGATCGTCTCGGTCATCGCCTGCCCGATGCGCACCGTGGGCAAGCGTGGGAACACCGCCCGCGTCACCTCGAACGCTGTCGCCGTCTGCGCGGCCGCGAGGGCGGCACGAACGCGACGACCCCGGCGGGCGTGGTGCGCTTCGAACTGCGCGAAAAGCCGCGCCGGGTTGTCGACCACCTCACCGTGGCCCGGGAGGACCCGGGTGAGCGGCAGGGCGCGTAGCGCCGCCACCGAGCGGAGGAACGGCGGCAACGAGGGCCACCGGGTGGCGTCGCCTTCGAGGGCATGGGGGAAGTGGAGCCCCGGCGTCGGGATCGTCGTCGGCAGCAACGTGTCGCCCGAGCAGAGGTCGAGGCCGTCCGGCCCCTCGACGGCGGCCACGAGGTTCCCCGGCGTGTGCCCCGGCGCGAGCACGAGGCGGAGCGTGCGCCCATCGGCCAGCGCCCACGGCCCGCTCTCCTCGGCCGCGCCGATGGCGTCGAGGGGACACGGCTCCCAGCGCTGCTGTGTCGTGCGCGTGCCGAGCAGCCCCGCGACCACCTCGGCCGGCGCCCCCTGCCGCGCGAGTTCCGCCGCCCGCTCGTGCCGCTGCGCCCGCAGCCCCTCGAGGCCCGCCGCCAGCGCCCCCATCGCCGCCCGCGCCCCGACAATCCGCGCCCCCTCGCGTGCCCAGCGCGCCGCCAGCCCCGCGTGGTCGATGTGCTCATGCGTCACGACCACGACGCGCACGTCGCGCGCCGCGGCGAAGCCGAGCGCCTCCGCCTGTGCCTCGATGCCTCCCCACGCGTAGAGGTTGCCCTCCGGCTCCCACCCCGCGTCGATGAGCAGCACGCCGCCGTCCGCGAGCCGGAACGGCCACAGGTTGTTGTCGGCGACGCGGATCGGGTTAGGGGTCATCGAGCAGGCGGGTCCAACAACGTGCTCGGCCGCACCGGCACCTTCGACGCGTGCATGGTGCCGAGGGCGCGCACGGCGCGGAGCGTGGCGAGGTCCGCGCGCGGGGAGACGATGACCTCGTCCAGCAGGTCGGGCACGTCCACGCGGACGCTGAGGCCGGCCCGCTTCTGCTTCGCTGGCTTGGTTACATACAGGCGCACCTCCTGCTCGTGAGCGAGCGCCGGGCGGCCGTACAGCAGGACGCCATCGAGGCCGGTGCGGTCCACGGGTGCGCCATCGAGGGCGAAGTCGCGGTAGGCGACCTTGCCGGCGGTGACCTCGATGTCGCTGTCCTTGAGGGCGTGCTGGATGCGGTCGAGCGTCGTCTTCAGCGCGACGAACGAGCCGCGCGCCGCATAGGCGTCCCACCGCGCCATCGACTCCGTGGCGGCCTGGTGCCAGTTCGAGACGTAGGTGGTGTCCGCGACGTCGGATGGCACGCGGCAGTCGAAGCCGTCAAGCAGCGCGAGGCGCGCGAAGTAGATCTCACGGTCGGCGAGCAGCAGTGCGAACCGCGTGACATCGAGGTAGCGCCAGAGCGGCACATCTCCCGACGGGCGGTGCCAGCCGTCAAGAAGTGCGAGGGCCAACGGCGGCTCCCTATCCGCCCTCCGCCGCCCTTGCCATCAGGTAGGTGCGCACGAGCGTAAGGGCGTTGAGGACGGCGCGGCGCTTCGCGGCTTCGCGGCCCTGGTAGTAGCGGGTGAGGCTGTACTCCACGTGCTCGCCGTCCGTCAGCGCGATGTGCATCGTGCCGGGGGGCTGGCCCTCGACCTCTGAGCCGCCGGCGATGCCGGTGATGCCGAGGCCGAGCGAGGCGTTGAGGCGGATGCGGGCGGCGGCGGCCATCGCCTCCGCGGTCTCGCGCGAGATCACGCCGTACTTCTCCGGAATCTCTGCGGGGACGCCGTTCGCGATCTTTGCTTCGGTCGCGTAGGTGACGAGCGAGCCCTTGAAGTAGTCGGACGAGCCGTCGATGTCGGTGATCGCGCTCGCGATCGCGCCGCCGGTGGCGCTCTCCATCAGCGCGATCGTCAGGCCCTGCGCGCGCAGCATGTGCCCGATCGCCGCCGGCAGCGACTCGTCGTCGACGCCCCAGATCGAGTGCCCGAGGATCGCGCGCGCCTGGGCCTCGACCGGCTCGATCAGCCGCTGGGCCTCGGCGCGCGTCTTCGCCTTCGCCGCGATGCGCGCGTGGACGCCGTCGGCGCGGTGGTAGATGCCGATGCTGGGATTGGTGCCCTTCAGCAGCGGCGACAGCATCTCGTCGACGGCGCTCTCGCCGAGGCCGGTCGTCTTCAGCGTGCGGCTCACGAGGATCGAGTCGGCGCGCCGCTCGAGTTCGGGGGCGACCTCGTGCTCCCACATCCGGGTCATCTCGGCCGGCGGCCCGGGCATCACGACGATGACCTTGCGGTCGCGCTCCACCCACCAGCCGGGCGCGGTGCCTCGCGGGTTGGGGAGGGCGCGCGCCGAGGGGATGAGCATCGCCTGCTTGATGTTGCGCTCGGGCATGCGGCGGCCGCTGCCCTCCATGCGCGCGCGCAGCAGGCGTTCCTGCTCCGGGTCGACGGACAGCGTCTCCCCGAGCATCTCGCCGATGATCTCGCGCGTGATGTCGTCCTCGGTGGGGCCGAGGCCGCCTGTGACGAAGATGTAGTCGGAGCGGCCCCAGGCGCGCGTGAAGAGTTCCTTCATCCGCTCCGGGTTGTCGCCGGTCTGCGAGACGTAGAGTAGGTCGATGCCGTACTGCGGCAACTGCCCCGCGATGAACGAGGCGTTCGTGTCAGTAATCTCGCCGAACATGATCTCGGTGCCGATGCTCAGGACTTCCGCGCGCATCCCCGCCCCCTCGTCAGCCTCGATGCCACGAGGCGTCACGGGCCGCGCCCGCTGACCGGAGGATAGCGCGTGGGGTGCTCTACTTTGCCGTCGTTGCCTCGCCCGTCAGGCGGAAGGCGGCGCGGGTGGGGCCGGGGCGTCGTGTGAGTGGCCGCCGCCACCCGTGTGGGTGTGGCCGAAGTGGCTCCAGGACTGCGAGGCCGGCGCGGGCGACGCCGCCTGGGTGGCCGGGTCGGCCGCCACCCCGCCGAGGTTGGGCGCCGTCATCAGCCGCTTCCCCTCGGTCCCGTCGTGCGGGCAGGGCGCGGGATTCGCGCGGTCGGCGAGGCGGCGCGAGACCTCGAACTCGAGGCCGCAG
>SCTU01000040.1 GCA_004297315.1 Dehalococcoidia bacterium
GCGCAAAGCAATGGCCACCGAGAAGCGCAGCAGCGAAGAGAAGAAAGCGGCGCACGCCGTCGGTACCGGCAAGGCCGCTGAGCTCGCCAAGGCCCTCGAACAGATCACCAAGGACCACGGTAAAGGCGCGATCATGCGCCTCGGCGACCCCGAGGCGGCGATGAACGTCTCCTCCATCCCGACTGGCGCGCTCTCCCTCGACATCGCGCTCGGCATTGGCGGCATCCCGCGCGGCCGCATCACGGAGATCTTCGGGCCGGAGTCTGCGGGTAAGTCGACGCTCGCACAGCACATCATCGCCGAGGCGCAGAAGGCCGGTGGCACCGCCGCCTACATCGACGTCGAGCACGCCCTCGACCCGGAGTACGCCGCGAAGATCGGCATCAACGTCGACGAACTCCTCGTCTCTCAGCCGGACACCGGCGAACAGGCGCTCGAGATCTGCGAAGCCCTGATCCGTTCGGGCGCCCTCGACATCGTCGTCGTCGACTCGGTCGCCGCACTCGTGCCGCGCGCGGAGATCGAGGGCGACATGGGCGACTCGCTCCCGGGGCTCCAGGCGCGCCTCATGTCGCAGGCGATGCGGAAGCTGACCTCGGCGGTCTCCCGCACGAACACCTCGCTCGTCTTCATCAACCAGTTGCGCGAGAAAATCGGCGTGGTCTTCGGCAACCCGGAGACGACGCCGGGCGGCCGCGCGCTGAAGTTCTACTCCTCGGTGCGCCTCGACATCCGCCGGGTCGAGTCGCTGAAGGATGGCCAGACGTTCATCGGCAACCGCGTGCGCTGCAAGGTCGTG
This sequence comes from Dehalococcoidia bacterium, assembly GCA_004297315.1. Taxonomy (GTDB): domain Bacteria; phylum Chloroflexota; class Dehalococcoidia; order UBA2979; family UBA2979; genus SURF-43. The sequence goes on from SCTU01000040.1 coordinate 800, forward strand.
AAGAACAAGGTCGCGCCGCCGTTCCGCCAGGCGGAGTTCGACATCATGTTCACCGGCGACCTGCACGGCATCAACCACTGGGGCGACGTCCTGGACCTCGCCGTGGAGTACGAGTTCGTGCGCAAGATGGGCGCGTTCTACTCCTACGGTGACCAGCGACTCGGCCAGGGCCGCACCGCGGCGATGACTTTCCTGCGCGAGAACCCGGCCGGCCCGGAGATCGAGGCGAAGATCCGCGCCTCGGCCAGCGCGCTGAAGCGAGGGCCGTCCGCCGCCGTCGCCTCGGCGGTCGAGGAGCCCGAAGGCCTCTCGATCGACGCGTAGGCGCGGCGCGACCAGGCAGAGCAGCGGAAGCGACGGGCCAAGGTGCACCTCACCGTCACGAGCGTCGACTACCGCCCGCGCGGCATCGCCGCCGTCACCGTCACCCCCGATCCCTCGGAGGAGGCGGCCGGCGGCGACTCCGTGCCCGCCCCGAGCGACGCCGAAGAGGCCGCGGCACCGGCGTTGATCCTCGCCGACACCGCGCTGCTTCATCGCCTTGCGCCGGGCCGCAGCCTCACACCCGCGGAGTGGCTAGCGATCCGCGAGGAAGGCCGGCACGGCCTCGCCGTCCGTCACTCGATGGACCTCGTCGCGCACAAGCCGCGCAGCGAGGCGGAGGTGCGGCGCGCCCTCGCGGCCCACGCCGCCGCGTTCGACGTCTCCGAGGTGGACGCGGCGATGGCCCGCCTCCGTGACCTGGGTGCCGTCGACGACGGCCGTTGGGCCGCCGGTTATGTCGCTCAACCGCGGGCAAACGGCCGGGGCGCGCGCCTGCTCCGGCGCGAACTGAGCCAGCGCGGCGTCCAGGCGGCCGACGTCGCTTCTGCGCTCGACGGCCGTGACGAGGGCCCCGCGGCACTGGCCGCGGCCCTGAAGCGTGCCCGCGCGTTGCGGG
>SCTU01000041.1 GCA_004297315.1 Dehalococcoidia bacterium
CCTCTGACAACACAGTCGACGGCATCGCCGGCATCGCGCAGACGCGCATCCCCGCGCTCAACGCCGCACGCCGCCTCTCCGAGCCGCGCGCCTTCCTGGCCGGCGTCGACCCCGCGGACATGGCGACCCTGCGCAGCCTCATGCGGAAAGACGGCACCGAGGTCTCTCCCCTTCTGCTCACCAGTACCGGCGTCTTCATCTCGGAACGCCTGAGCAAGGACATCGGGCTCGACAAAGGCGGGACGCTGACCGTCTTCGCCGACAACAAGCCCTCCACCTTCACCGTCCTCGAGGTCGTGCAGGACAACGCGCTGAACTCTCGGTCGCCGCTGTCGGGTGGAAGCGATCAAATGCCGTCGGGCGGCATCGTCACGACGCGGGAGGTCGCGAATGCTCTCGCCGATCGGGGCGACCAGTACTCGCTTATCGTCATCTCCGCGAAGGGCGGTGTGCGCGACACACTCAAGGTCATCCCGGGTATCGAGTCACATCTCAGGGACTGGCTCAAGACCCCGGGCGCCCCTGCGCTTCGCGTCGCGGCGACGAAGGCCCAGTTCGTCAATGTCGCCGAACTCGTCGGCTCCCTCTTCGTGACGTTCTTCCTCGTCTTCGGGCTCTTCTCGATCGCCGCCGGGATCATGCTGATCTTCCTGACGTTCGTCATGCTCGCTGCCGAGCGCCGGTCCGAGATGGGGATGGCTCGCGCCGTCGGCATGAAGCGGTCGCACCTGACCCAGTCGTTCATCGCGGAGGGGATGGCATACAACGTCGGCTCCGCACTCATCGGTGCCGTCCTCGGCCTGGTGGTCGCCTACATCCTCATCGCCATCCTCGGAAGCCTGGCCAGCGGTTTCGGGCTGAACATCGCCTTCCACTTCAACCCGCAGGGGTTCGTGATCGCCTATGCGCTCGGCGTCGTGATCACGTTCATCACGGTCGCGTTCTCATCGTGGCGCGCAGCGAACCTCAACATCGTGCGCGCGATCCGCGACCTGCCCGAGCCGCAGCCGCTGCGGGGGCGCACGCGCACCGTCCGCGGCCTCCTGGTGGCTTCCGCCGCGGTCATCTGGTCCGCGCTGCGGATCCCGCTCCTCCTCGGACCGCTGCAGGCGCTGGGGATACTGGCGCAGACCGCGGGCAAGGGGGAGTCGCCCGTGCCGGGCGCCATCGCACTGGTGGTGTCAGCCCTCCTGGCCTTCGCGGCGTGGCGCACCCGGAGGTGGGCGAAGCCGCGCCGCAACGTCGGCGGCTGGGCGGTCCTCATGCTGCTCACGGGCATCGTCCTCGTGATCTGGGGTGGCTGGGGAATCCACCAGGCCTTCGCCTATACCGGCGGGACGACACTCGCGGTCCTAGCGATCGCGATGCTCGCCGTGTACTTCGGCGCCTCGTCGCGCCTCGCCTTCACGACCGCGAGCGCGGCCCTGCTCTGGTATTGGCTACTCCCACTCCCCTTCTCGCTGCTCTTCGAGGCGGGAAAGGGATGGAACGACCCGCTCAACGGCCTGGCCGGCCTCGTCGGGCTCGACCACAAACCCGTCAAGGGCAACATCGAGATGTTCTTCGTGTCGGGGCTGTGCATCACAGCCTCAGCCACGTTGTTCGTCATCTTCAACGCTGACCGCGTGCTCGGGCTGCTCCGCGGCGGGTCCGGCGTCTTCCGCGGCATCACGCCGGCCGTCCGCACGGCGATCGCCTACCCGCTCGCCTCGAAGTTCCGCACGGGGATGACGCTCGCGATGTTCGGGCTCGTGATGTTCTCGCTCGTCGTGATGGCGACGCTGAACCACAACTTCTCGCAGCTCTTCCTCGGCGAGGACGCAACGGGCGGCTTCCAGGTCGCCGTGTCCGGGAATCCGACGAACCGCATCCACGACCTGCGCGCCGCCCTGCGGTCCGCGGGTCAGTCCGACGGCGAGATCACCGGCATGGGCACGTTGGTGGCGATGCCGGCGCGGATCCGGCTTGCCGAGCAGGCAGAAACGAAGACCGGGAGCTACCGCCTCTCCGGTGTGGACGCCGAGTTCCTGCGGCTCGCGCACTTCCCGCTGGCATCCCGCGCGTCCGGCTACGCCACGGACACCGACGTGTTCGCGGCGATGCAAAGCGACCCGACCCTCGCAGTGGTCGACGAGTCACGGCTGGCGATCAACCAGCAGACGCCGTTCGGTGCCTCGGCCGACGCGCCCCAGCAGTTCGTCATCGACCGCAACCCACTCACGCTGAAACAGCAGCCGTGGGAGCCGATCCCGGCAGTCATCCGCGACCCTCGTACGGGTGCCGAGGCGAACGTGAAGATCATCGGCTTCGTCGAACAGGCGGTCACCGGCGTGATCCAGGAGTGGGGCGCTGTCATGGTCGGACGGGAACTACTCGACCGGCAGTTCGAGTCCGGCGCGACCGACTACTTCTTCCTCACGACTCGTGACCGCTCGAAGGACGGCGAGAAGCGCGTCGCCGATGCCGTCGAGTCAGCCCTGCTCGAAAAGGGGGTGCAGGCGACGTCGATCCGTCAACGGATCGCGGACTCCGCGGCCCAGGCGCAGGCGTTCCAGACGCTCTTCCAGGGCTTCATGGGCCTCGGGATGATCGTGGGCATCGCCGCCCTGGGCGTGATCGCCTTCCGCACAGTGGCCGAGCGCCGGCAGCAGATCGGCATGCTCCGGGCGATCGGCTATTCGAGGCGACTGGTGGCCGTGACGTTCTTCCTCGAGTCATCGTTCATCGCCGTGACCGGCATTGGGATGGGGCTCCTCCTAGGCAGCGCGCTCGCCTACAACCTGATGACCTCGCCTGAGTTCACGAACGGCGCCGTCATCGACTACGGCGTGCCCTGGGGCCGCCTGATCCTCATCGTCTCCATTGCCTATGGGGCGAGCGCGCTCATGACGCTCATCCCCGCCCGGTCGGCCTCGCGGGTCCCGGTCGCCGAGGCACTCCGCTACAGCGGCTAGGCGTCCACCTCGCCGCGCATGCAGAAGGGCCGCCCGAGGGCGGCCCTTCTCGTTGTCTGCCGTGTCGCAGGCTACAGCGGCGCGGGCAACGCGGTCTCGCCCATGAGGTAGGCGTCGATGCCCCGCGCGGCCGTCCGGCCCTCGGCGATCGCCCACACGATGAGCGACTGGCCACGCGTCATGTCCCCGGCGGTGAACACGCCCGGGACGCTCGTCATCCGGTTGGCGTCCGACTTCACGTTGCCCCGCTCGTTCAACTCGACGCCCAACTGCTCCAGCAGCCCGCCGCGCTCCGGCCCGACAAAGCCCATGGCGAGAAGGAGGAGGTCGCAGTCGACTTCGAACTCCGAACCCGGCACCTCGTTCATGACCTGACGGCCGTCCACCTGCGTGAACTCCACGCGGACGGCGTGCAGCTTCTTCAGGACGCCCGCCTCGCCGGAGAGGTGCTTAGTCTGGATGCTGTAATCGCGGACCCCGCCCTCCTCGTGCGCCGAAGAGACGCGGTAGATGTTCGGGTACGTGGGCCAGGGCTGGCCCGCCGGGCGGGAGTCAGCCGGGCGCGGCAGCAGTTCGTACTGCAGTACACTGCGCGCGCCCTGCCGGATGGCGGTGCCCAGGCAGTCCGCGCCGGTGTCGCCCCCGCCGAGGATGACCACGTTCTTGTCGTTCGCCGAGACGAACTTGTCGTCCGGCACCTCGTCGCCGGCATTGCGGCGGTTCTGGAGCGGCAGGTACTCCATCGCGCGGTAGACGCCGCGCAACTCGCGCCCTGGTACCTCCAGTTCGCGCGCCTGCGTCGAGCCTCCGGCGAGACAGATCGCGTCGAACTCCTTCAGCAGTTCCCGCGCGTCGATGCCCGCGCCAATGTTCGAAGACGGGCGGAACGTGACACCCTCGGCGGCCATCTGGTCGAGGCGGCGGTCGATGTGTTCCTTCTGCATCTTGAAGTCGGGGATGCCGTATCGCAGCAGGCCGCCGATGCGGTTGTCGCGCTCGAAGACCGTGACGTCATGGCCTGCCCGCGCGAGCTGCTGCGCGGCCGCGAGGCCCGCCGGGCCCGACCCGACGATCGCGACGCGCTTGCCCGTGCGGTGCTCCGGCGGCTCCGGCTTGATCCACCCCTCGCGCCAGGCGTAGTCGACGATCGTCAGCTCAACCTGCTTGATCGTCACGGGGTCGTTGTTGATCCCGAGTACGCACGCGGCCTCGCACGGGGCAGGGCAGAGGCGGCCCGTGAACTCGGGGAAGTTATTCGTCGCGTGCAGGCGCTCGATCGCCTCCTGCCACTGGTCGCGGTACACGAGGTCGTTCCAGTCGGGGATGATGTTCCCCAACGGGCAGCCTTGGTGGCAGAACGGGATGCCACAGTCCATGCACCGCGCGGCCTGCTGCCGCAGGGCCTCGTTCGGGAAGGCCTCGTAAACCTCCAGCCAGTCATGGACGCGCTGTTCGACGGGGCGGCGGGTCGGGGTGATCCGGCCGAACTCCATAAAGCCGGTCGGTTTAGCCACGAGACATCGCCGAGGCCTGCGCGGCCGTCTCCTGCGCCATGCGGCGCTCGTTCAGCACGCGCCGGTACTCGTTCGGCATCACCTTCACGAACTCCCTCGCCACCTCGGGCCAGCGGCCCAGCAGGCCGTCCGCGACCGTGCTCCCCGTGTACTCGCGATGCCGCTCGAGCAAGCCGTGGACGAGTTGGATGTCCTCTGGCTCGTCGAGGGCCTCGAAGCTCACCATCTCCATGTTGCAGCGCACGGAGAAGTCGCCGTCCGGGTCCCAGACGTACGCGATCCCGCCACTCATCCCGGCGCCGAAGTTCCGGCCGGTCCGTCCGATCACGACGACGCGGCCGCCGGTCATGTACTCGCAGCCGTGGTCACCGACCCCCTCGACGACGGCCAGTGCGCCGCTGTTCCGCACCGCGAACCGCTCGCCGGCGATGCCGCGGAAGAACGCCGACCCGCCCGTCGCGCCGTACAGCGCCACGTTGCCGATAATGATGTTCTCCTCCGGCACGAACGTCGCCGCCTTCGGCGGGCGCACGATGACCTTGCCGCCGGACAGACCCTTGGCCACGTAGTCGTTCGTGTCGCCCTCGAGCCGCAGCGTCATGCCCGCGGGGATGAACGCCCCGAATGACTGTCCGGCCGAGCCGATGAAGTGGATATCGATCGTGTCGTCTGGCAGCCCGGCCGCGCCGTAGCGGCGGCTCACCTCGGCCCCCACGATCGTGCCAACCGTGCGGTTCACGTTCCGGATCGGCAGTTCGAGTTCGACGCGCTCACCGCGGTCGAGCGCCGGGGCGGCCAGCTTCAGCAACCCCTGGTCCATCGCGCGGTCGATGCGGTGGTCCTGCAGCACAACCTGGTGCGTGGGGACGTCCGGGCCGGTGTCGGGCCGGTAGAGGATCGCGGAGAGGTCCAGCCCCTTCGCCTTCCAGTGGTCGACGGCCTGGCGCATGTCCACGAGGTCGCTGCGGCCGACCATGTCCTCCAGCCGCCGGAAGCCGAGTTGGGCCATGTACTGGCGCACTTCCTCCCCAATGAAGCGGAAGAAGTTCACGACGTGTTCCACCTGGCCCGTGAACTGCGCGCGCAACTTCGGGTTCTGAGTGGCGATCCCGACCGGGCAGGTGTCGAGGTGGCAGACGCGCATCATCACGCAGCCCATCACGACGAGCGGGGCCGTCGCGAAGCCGAATTCCTCCGCGCCGAGCAGCGCACCGATCACGACGTCACGCCCGGTCTTCAACTGGCCGTCCACCTCGACGGTGATGCGGTCGCGCAGCCGGTTCAACACCAGCGTCTGCTGCGTCTCCGCCAGGCCAAGTTCCCAGGGGATGCCCGCGTGCTTCAGCGAGGTCAGCGGACTGGCGCCTGTGCCGCCATCGTGACCGCTGATCAGGACGACGTCGGACTTGGCCTTGGCGACGCCCGCGGCGACCGTGCCTACGCCAACCTCAGCGACGAGTTTCACGCTAATCCGCGCGTGGACGTTCGCATTCTTCAGGTCGTGGATCAGTTGCGCCAGGTCCTCGATCGAATAGATGTCGTGGTGGGGCGGCGGACTGATCAGCGGCACGCCCGGCGTCGCGTGGCGGACCTCGGCGATCCAGGGGTAGACCTTGTGGCCGGGCAACTGGCCGCCCTCGCCCGGCTTGGCGCCCTGCGCCATCTTGATCTGGATCTCGTCCGAGTTCACCAGGTACTCGCTCGTGACGCCGAAGCGGCCAGAGGCGACCTGCTTGATCGCGCTGCGGCGGGAATCCCCGTTCGCGTCCGGCGTGTAGCGACGCCGGTCCTCGCCACCCTCGCCCGTATTGCTCTTCCCGCCGATGCGGTTCATCGCGATCGCGAGCGTCTCGTGCGCCTCCGCGCTGATCGAGCCATAGGACATGGCCCCGGTCTTGAAGCGCTTGAAGAGACTCTCGACCGGCTCAACCTCTTCGATCGGCACGGGCGGCCCCGCCGGCTTCAGCTCGAAGAGGCCCCGCAAGGTCGCGAACTGGCGGCTCTGGTCGTCCACCAGCTGCGTGTACTCCTTGAAGATGTCGAACTGGCCCGTGCGCGTCGCGTGCTGGAGGCGGAACACTGTATCCGGGTTGAAGAGGTGGTACTCGCCGTCCCGCCGCCACTGGTACTGGCCGCCCCAGTTGAGTTCGCGCACGCCGCCCTCGCGCGCCGGGAAGGCGCGGCGGTGGTGCTGCAGCGCTTCCGCGGCCACCTCGTCGATGCCGATGCCGCCGATGCGGGACACGGTCTTGGTGAAGTAGCGGTCGACGAAGTCCGAGGCGAGGCCGATCGCCTCGAAGATCTGGGCGCCGCGGTACGACTGCACCGTGGAGATGCCCATCTTGGACATCACCTTCACGACGCCCTTCTTGATCGCCTTCAGGTAGTGCTTGTGCGCCTCGTCCTCGTCGAGGTCGACACCGACGAAGCCCTCCTCGCGCAACCGTGCCAGCCCGTCGAGCGCCAGGTACGGGTTCACCGCACCAGCGCCGTAGCCGATCAGCAGCGCGAAGTGGTGGACCTCGCGCGCGTCGCCGGTCTCGATCACGAGGCCGACCTGTGTGCGCTTGCGCTCCCGCACCAGGTGGTTGTGTACGCCGGCCGTCGCAAAGAGCGCCGGGATCGCAACGTGGTCGCGGTCGATGCCGCGGTCGGAGAGCACGATGATCCGCGCGCCGTGGGCGATGGCGGCGTCTACCTGCTCGAAGAGATGCTCCATCGCCTCCTCGAGCGCGTGGCCCTTGCCCTCGCGGGCCACGGCCGGGAACAGCATCGGGATCACGACCGTGCGGAAGTGTGGGTCGTCCTTGAGCGCCTTGACCTGCGCCATCTGCGCGTTGTCGATGAACGGGTTGTCGAGTTTCACCAGGTGCACGTCCGACAGGGACTGGTCGAGGAGGTTCCCCTCCGGGCCGATCACCGTTTCGACCGACGTGACGAGTTCCTCGCGGATAGCGTCGAGCGGCGGGTTCGTGACCTGCGCGAACAACTGCTGGAAGTAGTTGTACAGCGGCTGCGCCCGCGTGGAGAGCACGGCGAGTGGCGTGTCCGACCCCATGGAGCCGATCGACTCCTCGGAGTTCGTCACCATCGGCCCGAGAATGTACTTGAGGTCCTCGATCGTGTAGCCAAAGGAAATCTGCCGCGTCAGCAGGTCCTCACCGAGCAGGCGCGGCGGGGCGGCGCCGACTGCCAGCGTGGAGAGCGGGTGGACGTGCGTCGCGAGCCACTCGCCGTACGGCTTCGCCTCGGCCAGCCCCATCTTCAACTCGGTGTCGTCGATGATGCGCCCCTCTTCGAGGCTCACCAGGAACATCTTGCCGGGCTGCAGGCGCCCCTTCGACAGGATGCGCTCGGGCTCGATCGGGAGGACGCCGACCTCTGACGCCATCAGGACGATGTCGTCCTTCGTCACGATGTAGCGCGAGGGACGCAGGCCGTTGCGGTCGAGCACCGCACCGATCGAGCGGCCGTCGGTGAACGCGACCGAGGCCGGCCCGTCCCACGGCTCCATCACAGTGCTGAAGTACTCGTAGAACTGCTGCTTCGCCCGCGGCATGGTCGTATGGCCGGACCAGGCCTCCGGGATCAGCATCATCATCGCGTGGGGAAGCGGCCAGCCTGCCTGCACCAGCAACTCGAGCGCGTGGTCGAGGATCGCGGTGTCGCTTCCACCCTCGTCCAGCACCACGGGCAGGATCTTCCGCACGTCGTCGAACAGGGGCGACGCGAACAGCGCCTCGCGCGCGGTCATCCAGTTGATGTTGCCGCGCAGCGTGTTGATCTCGCCGTTGTGGGCGATCATCCGGTACGGATGGGCGAGTTTCCACGAGGGGAAGGTGTTGGTGCTGAAGCGCGAGTGGAACATCGCCAGCGCGCTGTCCAATCGCGGGTCGCGCAGGTCCGGGAAGTACATCCTCAACTGCAGCGCGGTCAGCATCCCCTTGTAGATCAGGGTCCGCGAGGAGAGGCTCGGGAGGTAGGTCAGGCTCGCGCCCGGGATGCCCGAGGCAGCGACAGCCTTCTCGAACCGCTTGCGGATGACGTACAGACGCCGCTCGAAGGCGTCCTGATCGGTCAGCGACGCCGCGCGGCCCACGAACGCCTGAAGCATGTGCGGCTCGGCGGAAAGCGCGCTTGCGCCGATGTCCGCGCCCACCGCGTCCGTGGGGATATCGCGCCAGCCGAGGAGGCTCTGGCCTTCTTCTTCGACGATTGAGGTGAACAGGGCAGTCACGCGCGCCCTGGCCGCCTCGTCACGGGGGGTGAACAGCACGCCCACGCCGTAGGCGCCCGGCTCCGGCAGGACGAAGCGGAGTCGAGCGGCCTCGTCACGGAAGAAGCCGTCCGGGATCTGGATGAGGAGGCCGGCGCCGTCACCGGTGTTGGGCTCGGAACCGGATGCACCGCGGTGGTCGAGGTTCTCCAGCGCGAGCAGTCCGTCGTTGATGATCTGGTGCGAGCGGCGGCCCTTGAGGTGCGCGATGAATCCCACACCACAGGAGTCATGCTCCATGGCGGGATCGTAGAGCCCCTGGGCCGGCGGAAGCCCCGGCACACCCATCACTCGACTCCCTCGCCCGCGCGACCGTCCGGCATCACGAAAGAAATTCGATCGCTGGCCGACCTCATGGCTCGTCCATCCTGTGCGAGATTCCACGAACCGTGAAAGGGGCGGACATCATACCCCGGATTGGCACGGCCAAGGCGGGAATGACCAGCCGGCCAACCCCCCCGGGCCAGCCCCCCTTTTGCGAAATTCATCACAAGGTACCGGACTATAGCCCATCCTGACGAGCGTTGCCAGACCGTCTGGGGTGCTTCGGGTCGAACCGGTTGAATTCGCGTAAACCGTCCGGTTTGGCGGCAGATGTAACGAGGTTGCGTCTTAGGATGCAGCGATGAGGCGACCCGGCCTGCCCTTCCCCCTTCCCGCCTGGCGGCAGACCGCGGCTGTGGTGACCGTCCTGGCACTGGGCGCATGGCTGGGCGTGCGCGTCCCGGCCTCCGCCCAGGAACCTCCGACCTTCGCGCCGAAGACCGCCCCGAAGAGCCTCACCACCCTGGAAGACCTCGGGATCGGCGACACCGCCGCCCAGGGCGCCCGCATAACCAAAGAATTCTTCTTCTCGGGCGCCGGCGACTACGAGTTGGGCGACAACAACCGAGTGTCCGTGGACATCACCCACTCGAACTTGTTGGACGCCCAGCGCTCCGTGATGAACGTCGTCTTGAACAACCGTCCGCTTCAGTCGATCCGTCTTGACGAGAAGAACGTCAATTTCGGGCACTACGAGATCAACGTGCCGAAAAACCTCGTCGCGAAGGACTTCAACCGTCTGACCTTTGAGTTCGGGATGACGACGGGGCTCCTCTGCGAGGACCCGTTCAGTCCGGCGCTGTTCACCAACATCTTGCGCACCACGTCGTTCCAGATCGACTTCGCGAGCAACCCACCCGTCCCGCGCATCGGCGCGCCGAACCTCGCGGAGTACCCGTACCCGTTCTTCCGCCCCGGCTACCCGGTCGTGGCGCCGGTCGTAATCGCGATCCCCGACGAACCGAACGAGGTTGAACTGACCGGCGCGTACCGCATTGCGGCCGACCTGGCGACGCGCGTGCTCTTCGACCTCGAACTGTTGCGGGTGCGCCCGGTCTCTTCGATCACGCCGGACGAACTGCAGAACCAGCAGCTGATCCTGATCGGCACCCCGGGGCGGAACGCTCTCGTCGCCCGGGCGCTCTCGACGACGCCCTTCCACCTGCAGGGCGATCAGATGTTCCGCGATCAGCAGCCGCTTGACCCCACCTTCGGCGTACTCGCGCTGACTCCCTCGCCATACAACGGCAACCTCCGTGCGCTCCTCGCCACGGGCGCTGGCGACCAGGCCGTGAAGCGTTCCGTCGACGCGCTCACCAGCGCAGAGCCCTCAGCGCTGCTCGCGGGCCCCACCGGGGTCCTGACGGAGCCCGTCATCCCCCCCGCCAGCCGCACCTTCCAATCGATCTTCACGTTCAAGGAGGCTGGCGCGAAGGAGCAGACGCTCGTGGGCGGCGGCACGCAGAACGCCACGCTGGTCTTCTCCTCGCCGGCGCCCGCGCCGGGGGCACACGGGAAGCTCGACCTCATGATCTCGCACCCGGACATCATCGACCGCCGCCGCTCGAACATCGTGGTCGAACTGAACGGGCAGGCGATCCAGACCATCAAGATCAACAAGGAGCAGACGCGCCGGGTCTCCTACCAGGTGGACCTGTTCTCGGACGTCCTTCGCGTCGGCCCAAACACCCTCACGCTCCGCACCACCCTGTACGACCCCGAGCCGCTGGTGCTCGAGGCGTGCGAGAGCACGGCGTCGGAACGGTTCTTCATCACCGTCCACGATGACTCCGCGATCTCCCTGCCGCAGGCCGCGGGGACGAGTTCCGGCAGCGACCTTGCCTCCCTCCCGTTCCCGTTCGCCGGGCTGCTTGGCCTGCGCGAGACCACGTTCATCGTGAACGAGCGCGACAACAACTCACTGCGCGCCGGGATGCTCGCCACGATCGCCCTCGGGCGGCGCTTCGGCGCACAGAACGAGTTCACCGTCGTGCCAGCCACCACCGCGACTCCGCAGAACGTCGGAGACCGTCACGTCGTCGCGATCAACGTGCCGCGTGAGACGGCAATCGGCCAGCAGATCGAAAAGGTGCTCCCGCTCCTCCTCCGGCCGGACGGCACACGGGCGCTCGTCGAGGAGAAGGGGACGCTCGCCGAGATCCTCGACTCCTCGCGCGTGGGCGCGCTGCAACTGGCGCAGGTCCCGTGGGCCACGAACCGACGGCTCCTCGCCGTCACCGGCACCGACAACATCGCGCTCGGCTGGGCCGCCGACGCACTGCCCAAGGGCGGGCTGACCGGAAACGTCGCGCTGTTCCAGTCCGCGAAACAGGTCAACACCTTCTCGCTCAAGCGCGTGGCGGACGTGGACGAAAACAGCCTCAAGGGCCGCTTCACCGACGCCGAGGCACGTCAGGCCACCCTGCTGGCGGTCGTGCTGATCGTCCTCGGATCGATCGCCCTCATGGTCCTCTGGTCGGTGCGCAACCGCCTCGCTCCGCGCACCGTCGGCCTGCCGCGCATCGGCCGCCGCCGAGGCGGACGGCGCCGCTGACGGCCTGCGCCCGGCGTCAGCCCAGTTCCACCTCGGGCCGTTCTTCCCAGACGACCTGACGCGCGACGAGGTCGTCCAACCGGGCGACATCGAGGTGCAGCAGTTCGCCCAGCACTTCGCGGCTGTGCTGGCCCATGTCCGGCGAACTACCGCGCAGCCCGCCGGGCGTACGCGAGAGTTTCACCGGAGTATTCGTCAGCGGGATCGTGCCGAACGTGTGATGCGCCACCGGCACGAACATCTCGCGCTCGCGCACCTGCGGTAGCGCTGCCGCCTCCGGGATCGAGTTCAGCGGGCCACACGGGATGCCGTACGGCCCAAGCGCGTCGACCCACTGCGCCGTCGGGCGCTTGCGGAAGGCCTCGGTCAGCAGCGGCTCCAACTCGCCGTGGTTGCGCAGGCGCGCGGCGGACGAGTGGAACCGCGGGTCGTCGATCAACTCGGGAAGGCCGAGTTCGGAGCAGAGCAGCGCCCACTGGTTCGGCACGCCCCACGCCAGCGCCAGCACCATCCACCCGTCCGCCGTCGGGAAGGCCTGGAACGGCACCGCCGAGGGGTGTCGCGTGCCGAGGCGCTCTGGCACCTCGCCGGTGAGGTGCCAGCGCATGAACGCGTTCTCCTGGATCGCGATCTGGCAGTCGAGCATCGAGATGTCGATCAGTTGCCCGCGTCCCGACTGCCCGCGCTCTCGCAGTGCCGCGAGGATGCCCACCGCGCAGTAGAGCCCCGCCGCGATGTCGCCGAGCGAGAGGCCAGGGCGCACCGGCCCGCCTCCCGGCTCGCCCGTCACCGACATCACCCCGCCTGCCCCCTGCACGATCACGTCGAGCGCCGGCTTCGAGGCCATCTCGCCGGTCCGTCCGTACCCGGAGATCGCGGCATAGATCAGCGCCGGGTACTCCTTCGACAGCGCGTCGTAGCCGAGGCCGAGGCGGTCCATCACCCCCGGCGTGAAGTTCTCCACGAGGACATCGGTCTCGTGAAGCAAGTCGCGAAACAGCGCCTTGCCCTCCTCCGTCGTGAGGTCGAGCGCGATCGAGCGCTTGCCACGGTTGATCGAGAAGAAGTACCCCGACTCGCCCTCGATGATCGGTGCGGTCGTGCGCGCCACGTCGCCGTAGGGCGGACGTTCCACCTTGATCACGTCGGCGCCGAGGTCGGCGAGCGTCGCCGTGCAGAACGGCCCGGAGAGCACCCAGGTCAGGTCGAGTACGCGGAGCCCGGCGAGCGGCCCGGTCGTCGGCAGCGGCGGCATCGCGTCCCCCTGCTCCTTCGGTCACATCTCCTGCGACACAACGTGGAGGGTGCGCGCGTCGCGCAGGGCAAGGTACACCCCGACCAGCACGACCGCCCCGCCCGCCACCTCGACGAGACGCGGCGTCTCGCCGAGCAGCGGCATGGCGAGCGCGGCTGCGCCAATAGGCTCGCCGAGGATGGCCACCGCGACCACAGCCGCGGGCAGCGAGCCGAGCGCCCAGTTCAGCGCGTTGTGCCCGACGAGCTGCGGCACAAGCGCCACCGCCGCCATCGCCACGTACGCCTCGCGCGGGTGCCCGGCGAGCGGCGTGCCGCTCAGCACGAGCGCCATCAGTAGCAGCAGCGCCGTCGCCGGGTAGACCGCGCCGGCGTAGGCCGCCGTCGAGAGCCGGCGGCGTGCGCGGCGGCCGGCGAGGAGGTAGCAGCCACTCATCGCGCCGCCAATGAGCGCGAACGCGTCGCCGCCCAGCGTCCCTCGGTCGCCGCCATGAGGGAGCACGAGCAGCAGCGCACCAGCGGTCGCGACGCCAATCCCCACCAGCGTCCCGCGGCGCGGCCGTTCGCCGAGGAACGCCCACCCGCCGACCGCGAGGAATAGCGGCTGCATGGTCACGAGCGCCACGCTCGCCACGACGGACGTGCGCTGGAGCGAGGCGACCCAGAATCCGAAATGCGCCGCGAGTGCCGCCGCCGACAGCCCGAGGAGCAGCCACTCACCTCTCGTTAGTCCGCGCCACTGGCGGACGCCTCCGTCCGCTACGGCGAGGAGCAGCATCGGCGGCGCGGCGAGCGAGAGGCGCACGGCCGCGATCGTCAGCGAGGGGGCTTCGGCCAACCGGATCAGCGGTGCCGCGAACGAGATCGCGAGGACGCCCACGCCCAGCGCCAGCAGATGGCGGCCACTCAGGCGCTCCGGCATGCGCCGGAGGCTAACATCGCGACCGCTATCATGCCGGAGGCCGCAAAGGGCGGCGCTTTGGGGGGCGTGCAAGATGGCCGAACTACAGATCGACTGGGATGACTGGACGACGCGCGCCACCGACTGGCTGTCTGACTACATCCGTGTCGACACCGTCAACCCGCCGGGGAATGAGATGCGCGCCTGCGACTGGCTCGGCCGCATCCTGGACGCCGAGGGCATCCCGTACACCCTCTATCGCAGCGCACCCGAGCGCGCGAACCTTGTCGCGCGGCTTTCCGGCACGGGCACGCGCGGGAAGGGACTCATCCTCCTCAACCACACCGACGTCGTCCCGTTTGAGCGCGCCCACTGGACCGTCGACCCGCTCGGCGGCGAGGTCAGCGAGGGCTACATCTGGGGCCGCGGCGCGCAGGACATGAAGGGGATGGGGATCATGGAGCTGGTGGTGTTCCTGCTCCACCACCGCCTCGGCCTCCCGCTCACCCGCGACCTCGTTTTCATGGCGGTCGCCGACGAGGAAGCCGGCTCCGAGTTCGGCGTGGAGTTCCTCGACGCCAACCATCCCGACCTGCTCGACTGCGACTACGTGATCAACGAGGGCGGCGGTGGTTCTACCGAGGTGCTCGGGGTCGAGCGGAACACGTTCAACATCGGCGTCTCGGAGAAGGGGCCGCTCTGGCTCCGGCTCCGCGCGCACGGCCGTCCGGGGCACGGCTCCGTGCCGCACGACGACAACGCCGGTGACCGACTCATCCGTGCGCTCCAACGCATCCAGGACTGGGAGCGCCCGCTCCTGCCGGCGCCCGAGGTGCGCGAGTACTTTCGCCAACTCTGGCAGGCGGGGATCATTGAGCGCGAGCCAGACGACGAGATGCTCGCGCAGTTCGCGAAGGACAACCCGCGACTCCGTTCGGTGCAGATGAACTCGATCTCGCTCACGACGCTAACCGCCGGCGTGAAGCACAACGTGATCCCCGCACAGGCCGAGGCCACCCTCGACATCCGTCTCGTGCCGGGATACGACCCCGACCAGTTCATCCGCGAAATCACGGAGGTGATTGACGACGGCCGGGTCGACGTGGAAACCGTCTTCGGGTCCTCCTCGCCTGCCTCGACCGTCGGCACTGAGCTCTACGAGATCATGAAGCGCGAGGCGAAGCGCGCCGTGGAGGACGCGGTCGTCGTGCCGGTCGTGGGGACGGGGTTCACGGACTCGCGCATCTTCCGCCGTCGCGGGATCGAGGCCTACGGGTTCGTCCCGGCGCTCACCGGCCCGCAGGACCAGGGCCGCGTCCACGGCAACGACGAGCGTCTCTCGATCGAGAATCTCCGCCTTGGGATGCAGATCCTCTTCCACACTGTGCGCGGGATCTGCGGCTAGACTGCTCGCGCCCGGCAGGCTTCTGCGGCGAAGGGGAGACCGGTGAAGTTCGAAGATGTGAAGACGATCGGCGTCATGGGCGGCGGCGTCATGGGCGGCGGCATCGCCCAGGTCATGGCCGCTGCCGGCTACCGCGTGATCGTCCGCGACCTGACGGACGAACTCATCGAAAAGACCCGCGACGCGATCTTCGAGAGCCGCTGGGGCGTCAAACGCGCCGTCGAGATCGGCAAACTCGAGTTCGACAAGGCCCGCGCGACGATGGAGCGCATCTCGTTCACCACGAAGGTCGAGGACCTGCGCGACGTCGACATGATCATCGAGGCCGTCCCGGAGAAGCTCGAGCTCAAACAGCAGGTCTTCGCCGAACTCGACAAGGTCGTGAAGGCGGACTGCATCTTCGCCTCGAACACCTCAGGGTTCGTGGTCGCCGAAATGGCGAGGGACGTGTCGGAAGGCCGCAAGGCGCTCTTCGCCGGCATGCACTTCTTCAACCCCGTTCCGGCGATGAAGTGCGTCGAGGTGATCTCCACCCCGCAGACGTTGCCCGAGGTCACTGACGCGGTATTCCGCGTGGGCCAGCAGGCGGGCAAGGTCGCCGTCCACGTGAAGGACGGGCCGGGCACCTACGGCTTCATCGTGAACCGCGTGTACGCCGCCGCCCGCCGCGAGGCCGACAAGATCGTCGAGGCCGGCCTGGCCACAAAGGAAGACATCGACACGGCGATGAAGACCGGTCGCAACTGGCCTTCCGGTTTCTATGAGCAACGCGGCGGCATCGGGCGGCAGTGGTAGCGGCCACGCGATCGACCACTGGCTGATCAAGCGCTCGGACGGAGGCCGCGATGCGGTTCGAGGACGTGAAGACCATCGGGATCATGGGCGGCGGCGTCATGGGCGGCGGCATCGCCCAGATCATGGCGATCGCCGGGTACGAGGTCATCGTCCGCGACCTCACCAACGAACTGATCCAGGTCACACGCGACGCCGTCGTCGAAGGCCGCTGGGGGATGAAGCGCGCCGTCGAGCGCGGCAAACTGTCCTTCGACCAGTGCGCCGAGGCGATGGAGCGCATCCACTTCACGCTCGCCACGCGCGACCTCCACGACGTCGACCTCCTCATCGAGGCGATCCCGGAGAGGCTCGATCTGAAGCAGCAGGTCTTCGCCGAACTCGACACGCTGATCAAGCCCGAGGCGATCTTCGCGACAAACACCTCGGGCTTCCCCGTCGCCGACATCGCACGGGACGTGTCCGAGGGCCGTAAGGCGCTCTTCGCCGGCATGCACTACTCGAACCCGGTGCCCACGATGCGGATGTGCGAGGTGATCTACACGCCGCAGACCTCGGAGGAGACGGTCGCCGTCGTCAGGGGCGTCGCCGAGAAGGCTGGCCGCGCGGTCTCGATGGTGAAGGACGAACCCGGTTCCTACGGCTTCGTGATGAACCGCATCTTCGCCGCCGCCAAGCGCGAGGCCGACAAGATCGTGGAAGCCGGCATCGCGACGCGCGAGGACGTCGACCGCGCGATGATCACAGGGCGCAACTGGCCCGCCGCCTTCTACGGCAACCGCGGCGGCATCGGGAAGCAATGGTAGACACGCCACCCATCATGCCCCTGAAGCACCGCATCCCCGCGCTCGAGGCGGCGGCACGATGACCCCGCGTCGCGTGCTCGCCGTCATCCTCGTCCTGCCGCTCACGGCGGTCTTCGCGCTCGGCCTGATCGCCGGGAGGCTCGACGCCACGCTCCTCGAGCCGTCGTTCGTGAAGGAACAGGCGCGCGATCTCCGGCTCTACCAGCGACTGCACGACGAAGGCACGCGCCGCCTCGTCCGCACCGTGCTCGATGACCCTACGAAGCGCCCGGAGAACCTCCGTGCCATCGCGCTCCCCACCGACCGCAAGGCCGAGGACAGCCTCACCGCCCTCACGCAGTCGTTCCTGCCGCCGGCCCTCGTCGAGCGCGAGACCGAGGAGACGATCGACGCCGTGCTCCCGTGGCTCGCCGGTAAGACCGACCATTTCGCGGTCAACCTGAGCCTGCACGACGGCTTCACCGCCACCTTCGGCCACCCCACGCCGGGCCAGCCCTCGGTCTTCGAGCGGACCTGGCGCGACCTCGGGATGGGGGAGCGCACCGTCGTCAGCCTGGCCCAGTCGTACGACCGCAACCCCGCGAACGCGTCGAAGCCCCTCCCCGGTGCGCCCGCGGGTAGCCGAGGCGTCCTCCCGTTGATCGAGGCCAACCGGCAGGCGGCCGGCGCGTGGTTCGACCAGCAGTGGTTCGGCGTCGTCGACCAGGCCATGCCGTACCTCGCCGGCGATACGAAGACGATGGACGCCCGCATCTCGTTCGCGTCATTCCCGTTCCTCGCTGGCCCGTTCGCCGGCGCAATGCACGTACCGCCCGAACAACTGGCGACGCAGGGCTGGCGGCTCACCGATGCCGACCTCAAGCGACAACTGAGTGGCTCCTCAAACCCCACGCTGTCGAGGGCGGACAACACCATCGCGCTGTTCACTGAGAAGGGCGGCACGATCACTGACAGCGACATCGTCGCCCGCAGCGACCAGCAGCGCGCGAAGGACAACGCTGCCGGCAAGCCCGTCGAGGGGATCTCGATCAGTGATATGCGCCGCGTCTTGAGCGCGGTCCGCATGGCCGGCATCTACGGCGCGCCTCTGCTCTGCGCACTCCTCGTTCTCGGCATCGCTTTCCTCGGTGGCACCACATGGGCGTCGAGGCTCGCATGGGGCGCCGCGGCGCTGCTCGTCGCCGCCGCCATTGGGCTTGCGGCCACCACGGCCGTCTACCGGGCGACGCTGTCGAGCCCGCTCGACCGCTGGGTCACGGAGCAGCGCACGCGCCCGCCAAGCGGCGCGATCCCCGCCGACCTGCGTGCCGACATGGCCAAGCAGTTGCAGAAGATCGTCGGCCAGCAGGCGGACCGCGCCGCGCTCAATGCCAGCGCCTGGCTGATCGTCGCGATGGGTGGCCTCGCCGCCGGCCTCGTCTGGGACCGCGTCGAGCGCCGCCGCGCGCCCGTGCCTGCCGAGGCCGAGGTCGAGGTGCGCGCCTAGTCTCGCGGCGGGTCGGCCGGAAGCAGCGTCCGCGCGAGCGTCGGGCCGCCCGGCGCGTCCCGGTCGTCCTTGAACTGTGTCATTCGGTCGAAGACCTCGGCCGCCGCCTGGTGGAAGCCACCCGGCAACCCCGCCGCCTCGAACGAGGCCGCGATCTGCTCCATCTCCCCCACCCAGCGCCAGGCCTTCGCTGCCGCGCCGCCGAGCGCCTCCGCGCGCTCCTCGAGGCCCGACCGCCCGCGACGCCACTCGTCCAGCAGCGGCTCCAGCACGTCCTCGTGCACAGCCAACGCCTCGATCGCGGCGAGCAGCGCGCTCGTCCCCTTCGTCCAGGCGGCGTACGCCATCTTCAGCGCCGAGGCCGCCCCCACCGGCGCGTCCAGCACGCAGACCTCCAGCGGCCCGCCCGCGAGCGCCGTCGCCACGCGTGGCGCGTACTCGCCGGAGAGGTAAAGCCGCGTCGTCCCCGCCTTTCGAGGCGGCCCGCCGATGATCCCGCCGTCGACGAAGCGCGCGCCGGTCTCCTCGATGCGTGCCGCCATCCGCCGCACCGTCGCAGGCGAGACGGCGTTCGCGTCCACGTAGATGCGGTGGTAGCCGAGCGTCGTCACCGCCTCGGCCACCTCCTCGGCCGCGTGCGGCGGGCAGATCGAGAGGATGATGTGCGACTGGTTCACGAGGCCGTTCAGCCAGTGGACGTCGTGCAGCCCGTCCGCCTCAGCGCGCTCGTGTGTCGCCGCGCTCCGCCCTTCCGACACCCAGATCACGCGCGCCCCCGCCTCCGCCGCCGAGGCCCCCACCGCGCTCCCCATCTCCCCCGGATGCAGCACACCGACGGTCACCTGCGCCCCGCTGGTGCGCAGCTCCTCGTCCGTCGGCATCTCGTACGGGTCAGGCATGAAGGGACTCCGTTAGCAGAGTACCTTCACAGCAGCCGCCCTCAAAGGCCCATACGCTGCTGAGCACCTTCCCCACTCGCTTTCGCTTTCTCCCAGAAGTCGAACCCTCGCGCGTGCCGACTTGCGTACACCAACTGATAGATCGGACGACCGCGAGTATTCTTGATCGTGACCGAGTCGTCGACCAAATAGCCGATACCCTCAAGTTTCGACCGATAATGATCGAGAACCACGCGCGTGCGACTCGCGCGTTGCGCGCTCTTCAAGCGTTCCCAATCCGGATTTCCCATGAACCGATCGAACTTGGAATCAGGCTGAAAGGCAGGTGTTTGAAGGAAGCGTTGCGGATAACTACTCATCACCGTGATCAGCAAATCCAAGCGAACGCGTCCAGCAGTCAAGCGCGCGATCGACTCGAATTCCATTTCGAAGCCGTGAGGATCAATTACGGCCAGCCCGAGCGTGGCCCCAGATCTCGGTGGAAACAGCACTTCCCGTGCGCGTTCGATTGAGTCGTTACAGTCCATTTGGGTGATGACCGACCGTGCCAGGGCGTCGGCAGACAGTCTCGCACTCAGGGCTTCAGTGGCCTCCACCGACAGATCATTCAGAAATAGGGCTGCGAACTCACTCCGCCGAGCGGCGATCAACGGCGACCCTGCGGACTCCACACCACCGCTCGTGACGCACACACCGGGTCCGCAGAAGAAGTCTGCGTAGACCAGGCGATCCCATTGCTTCTTCATACCAGTCGCGAAAATGTCGACGTAGTTCCGAATATAACGAAGCTTCTCGTCGTTCCACTTTCCGACTTTCCGGCCAACCCTGCCGTCCGA
>SCTU01000042.1 GCA_004297315.1 Dehalococcoidia bacterium
GGCATGCGGAAGGTGACGTACGGCTCGCACAGGTCGCGGAGGGCGTCCGCGGTGGCGTCGCGCCGCTCGCGGTAGAGCGACTGCAGCATCTGGACGTGCGGCTCGTAGTGCCCCGAGCGGAGGTAGTGGTTCACCAGCCGGTGGAGGATCGGCGGCCCGCCGTTGTCGAAGCGGGCGAGAACGAGCCGCGCCGTTACCTCGGGCTGGGCGACGATGAACCCCACGCGCAGGCCGGTCGCCACCGTCTTCGAGAACGTCCCGCAGCGCACAATTCCCCGCCCACCCGCCACGGCGAACAGCGAGGTCGGCGGCGGGCCCTCGAGGTCGATGCCGGTGTACGCGTCGTCCTCGAGGATCAGTACGCCGTACTCGCGCGCCAGTTCGACGAGTCGCTGGCGCCGTTCGAGGGTGAGCGTGCTGCCGCTCGGGTTGTCGTAGTTCGCCGTGACGTAGATCAACTTCGCCTGGCGCCCGGCTGTGCGACGCGCCTCCAGGACGCGCGCGAGCGCCGGCATGATCAGGCCGTCCTCGTCCTGCGGGACGTCGACCACCTGCGCGCCGCGCGCGCGGAACGTGCGGATGGCACCGGGGTACGTCGGCGCACCCGTGATGACGGCATCGCCTTCCGCGATGAAGGCGGCGGCGACGTTGTCGATGCCCTGTGCGCTGCCCGCCGTGATGCTGACGTGCGCCGGCGTCACGTGCAGGCCGGTCTCGGCGGCCTGACGCTCGGCGACCCAGGCGCGCAGCGGCTCGTATCCGGCCTGCCCGCCGTACGTCAGCGCCCCGGCCGCGTCCTCCTCGAGGATCGCACGCGTCGCCTCGAGCAGTTCGCGCCACGGCAGCGTCTCGCGGTCGGGGACTCCTGCGTTGAGGTCGTACGGCAGGGGCGAGAGCGAGGTCGGCGGCGGCAGCAGGCGCACCGCCGGGGCGAGCAGCGCCTCGATCGCGGCTTCGGAGAACGAGTCGTGTCCCGTGGTCGTCATGCGGGGGAGCCTACGGTGGCGAGGAAGGTCGGGCAAACTCCTCCGCCCAGCGCGGGGCAGGTCGCGCAGCGCCCGTCTGCTGCTAGGATGCGGCCCGTTTCGACCGGACTGGAGGCACCGCGATGGCATCAGGACCGCTGGACGGCATTCGAGTGCTGGAGTTCACCCAGATCATTGCGGGGCCGTTTGGCTGCCAGAACCTGGCGGACATGGGCGCCGAGGTGATCAAGGTGGAGCCACCTGGCGGCGAGCCGTGGCGGCTCTTCTCGCAGTTCATGCCCGGCGAGTCGAAGACCTTCCAGTCGCTGAACCGTGGCAAGAAGTCGCTCGTGCTCTCGATGCAGGAGCCGGACGCGCAAAAGATCGTCCACCGCCTGATACCCAGCGTCGACGTGGTGGTCATCAACTACCGACCGGACGTCCCGGCGAAGTTGGGTATCGACTACGAGACGCTCTCCCGGATCCGGCCGAACCTGATCTATGTGGACAACACCGCCTGGGGGCGCCGCGGCCCGTGGGCGCTGCGGCCTGGATACGACATCGTCGCGCAGGCCGTCTCTGGCCTCATGGCCGGCGAGGGCAAGGTCGACCCCGCCGGGGCGCCGCTCTCGATCACCTCGACGGCGATCGCGGACTACGGCACGGGCGTCGCGATCGCATGGGCCGTCTGCGCCGCGCTCTTCCATCGCGAGCGAACGGGTGAGGGGCAGATGATCGAGACGACGCTTCTGAATACTGCGCTCGCCTTCCAGGGCACGGCGGCGATGGACCTGCCGGCGGCCGACGGGCTGAAGTACGCGAAGATGGACCGTGTCCACGCGCTTCAGCGGGAGCACGCCTCCTACAGCGAAATCCTGAACGCCTACCAGATGGGCCAGATCGCCCGCGTGGGGAACATCTACTACCGGTGCTACGCCACCGCCGACGGCGCGGTCGCGGTTGGGGCGCTCTCGCCAACCCTCTGGGCGAAGGTGCGGGCGGCCATCGGTACGGACTTCCTCGGCATGGCCGACCCCACCTACAACATGGCCGACCCCGACTACGCCGAGATGGCGCGGGGCCGCGTCGCCGAGGTCGAGGAAATTTTCCGCGGGAAGACCACAGCCGAGTGGCTGGCGATCCTCGAACGGAACGGGGTGCCGTCGGGCCCCATCAACTTCGTGGACGACATGCTGGAGGACCCGCAGGTCGTGGCGAACGAAATCCCCGTCGCCGTGGAGCACGAACTCTCCGGCCCTCAGACCCACGTGGGGCCGATGCTCCGAATGAGCAGGACGCCACTCGCCGTGCAGGGCCCCTCGCCGGTCCTCGGCAAGCACACAGACGAGATTGTCGGCGGGCTCGGCTACAGCGAGGAGGAACGCGCGGCGCTGCGGGCGCGGAACGTCATCGGCTGAATCCGGCAAACGTGACTCAGGGCGGGGGGCTCCCCTACACTCCCGCGGGCGCGGGCGATGCCGAGGGACGCGCCTGTTTCAGGGGGTATCGATGGCGGGGCCGCTGGTCGGGGTCAAGATTCTGGAGTTCACGCAGATCATCGCCGGGCCGCTCGGCTGCCAGTTGCTGGCGGACCTCGGCGCGGACGTCATCAAGGTCGAGCCGCCGAACGGGGAACCGTGGCGGCTGAACGCCCAGTTCATCCCGCTCGAATCCAAGACCTACATGGGCCTCAACCGGGGCAAGCGGTCGCTCGCGATCGATGTCTCGAAGGCGTCTTCCCAGGCCGCGATCCACCGCCTCGTGAAAGACGTCGACGTGGTCGTCATCAACTACCGGCCGGACGTCGCGAAGCGGCTCAAGATCGACTATCCGACCCTTTCGGCGATCAAGCCCGACCTCATTTATGTCGACAACACGGCGTTCGGGCGCGAGGGGCCGCTGGCCGACCGGCCCGGCTACGACATCGTGGTCCAGGCGCTCTCCGGCCTGACGAGCGCCGTCTCGAAGGTCGACGACCACGGCCAGCCGCTCACCGGGCCCGCCGTCGCCGACACCACCACCGGCTATGCGCTCTGCGCCGGGACGCTGGCCGCGCTCTACCACCGCGCGAAGACGGGCGAGGGCCAGATCGTCGAGACCTCCCTCCTAATCAACGCCCTCACGATCCACATGAGCATGTTCGCGTCGATCCCCGCCGCCGACGGCGTGGTGCGCGACAACTTCCTCGGTGCGCTGGAGAAGGCTCGCCAGACCGGGACGCCGTACTCGGAGTTCCTCAAGGTGCGGGAGCAGATGCTCCGCGCCGCAGCCGGCGGCAACGTCTACTACCGCTGCTTCCTTACGAAGGACGGCGCCATCTCCATCGGCGCGCTCTCCTCGGCGCTGCGCGCGAAGGTGCGCGCGGCGATCGGGTTCGAGCACAACCGCGACGAGCCGGGCTACAACCCGCAGGACCCCGCGCAGATCGCGGTCGACCAGGCGCTCGTCGCACGCATCGAGGAACTGTTCCGCACGAGGACGACGGCCGAGTGGGACGAGCTCCTGACCGCGGGTGGCGTCCCCTGCGGGTCGATCAACTTCGTGCAGGAACTGCTGGAGCACCCGCAGGTGGTGGCGAACCAGTACGCCGTCTACCACGAGCACGAACTCGCCGGTCCTGTCTGGATGCAGGCGCCGCCGTGGAAGATGAGCAAGACGCCACCGGAGCCGACCAAGGCGTCGCCGCCGCTCGGCCGCGACACGGACGAGGTACTCTCGGGCATCGGGCTGTCCGCTGCGCAGATCGCGGCGATGCGGGCCGAGGGCGCCATCCTGTAGCAGTCCGGGCAGCCGAGGAGATCGCATGGCCGAGCTGCTCGTGGTCACCACTGTGTCGGACGGCATCGGCCGCCTGCGCCTGAACCGCGCGGACAAGCGCAACGCGATCACGACCGAACTCGGCGCCGCGATCGCGGAGGCGATGGTCGCGTTCGACGCAGATGACTCGGTCGTCGTCATCGTCATCGAGGGCACCGACGGTTCGTTCTGCGCCGGCGCCGACATGGCAGAAGCGAACGCGGCGAACATGCAGGGCGACCGCCGCTTCGACCCGGCGGCGCGGGCCGCCCAGCGCGTCGCGGCGACCACCAAGCCGCTCATCGCCGCGGTGGACGGCCCGGCATACGGGGCGGGGGCGCTGATCGCCTGCTCTTGCGACATCCGCATCGCCTCCGAACGCGCGCGCTTCCGCTTCCCCGGTTCCGAGTACGGGCTGGTCGTGGGCGCGGCCGCGCTACCGAAGATCGTCGGCGGGCCGGTCGCGAAGGAATTGATCTTCACCGGCCGCGCCGTCGGTGCCGAAGAGGCTGCCCGCATCGGCCTCGTAAACCGCACCGTGCCCCTCGCGGAGTTCGCCGCCGCGGTGGACGAGGTCGCGCGCGCCATCGCCGCCGCCTCGCCGTTGGCATTGAGCTGGAGCAAGCGGACGATCGACGCCTCGGTGAGCGGCGGCGACGCCCGCGCCCTCGAACAGCAGGCGGACCAGCTGCTGCGCGGCGGACCGGACCACATCGCACGCTTCGCCAAGGCCACGCAGCGGATCGTGGGCGGCGGGGCGTGACCGCCGAGGACGCGCGCGCCCGCGTCCGCGGCTATCTCCTCGCGCAGGCGGAGAAGAACGACTTCGCCGCGCTGTGGCCGAGGGTGATGGAGCAGCGTGGCGCACTCCTCGCGGCCTTCGCCGAACTGACTGAGGAGCAGGCCGACTTCCGTCCCGCTTCAGGCGAGGGAGAGGCCGCGTGGGGCGCCGCCGACCTTGCGCAGCACCTCGTCGCCTCCACCCGCAACGTGATCGCGATCGTGACCGCCCTCGCGCGCGGCGAGGCCGCCCCCGAGGACCCGCTCGGCACCCTCGGCGCCCCGTACGCCTCGTTCGTGGATGCGCGACGGGCGCTGATCGATGTGTCCCTCGAGTTCGCGGCGCTGCCGGGGCGTCTGCCCGATGTTCCCAATATCGAGGCGACGGTCGAACACGGGTTCTTCGGCCCGCTGAACTGCCGCGCTTGGTTCCTCTTCCAGCGCGTGCACGACACCGACCACATCA
>SCTU01000043.1 GCA_004297315.1 Dehalococcoidia bacterium
TGGGTGAGTGCCTCGTCCGCGTTTCCCGCCTCGCCCACGACCTCAAGGTCGTCCACGGACGAGAGCACCGCGCGCACGCCCGTGCGCATCACCGTGTGGTCGTCGACGATCAGCACCCGCAACATCTCGGCTTCCTTCATCGTCAGTTGGCCGGGAGGTCAGAGGCCACCGGAAACACCGCGTTGACTACGGTGCCTTCGCCCGGCGCACTCACAACCGTCAGTTGGCCGCCCAGCATCTCCGCACGCTCCGCCATCCCGTAGATCCCAACCGCGTCCGACCGTCGGGCCGCGCTCGGGTCGAAGCCACGCCCGTTGTCACGCACGTGGACCTCGATTGCACCATCCGGGTGCTGTCGCAACGATATCTGAGCGGCGGTCGCCCCGCTGTGCCGGACGACATTATTGAGCGATTCCTGGATCACCCGGAACAGCGCCACCTCCCCGTCCGGGCCGAGGCTGTGGGCGTCCACCGAGCCCGAGATGCTCACCGTGACGCCCGCCGGCCGCGCATGGAGGTCCGCGTACCGCATGATCGCTGCCTCCAGGCCCAGGTCGTCCAGCGCAGGGGGGCGCAGCGCGAAGATCGTGCGTCGGAGGCTGTCAATCGCCTCCTTCGTGATCGTCCGCAGGCTGGCCAGTTGCTCGGCGCGGGCCGGCCCTGCCCGGTCGAGCGCGTCAATGCCGAACATCAGGCTCGCCAGTGCCTGCCCGGCGTCGTCGTGCAATTCCCTGGCGACGCGCTGCCGCTCCTCCTCCTGCGCCGTGAGCACCTTGCCCACCAGCAGGCGCGCCTGCGCCTCCCGCTGGCGGACGTCCTGGTAGAAATCGGAGTTGCGCACCCCGAATGAGAGCGAGGAGGCGAGCAGTTGGAGGGTCGCCATCGCCGGGCGGTGCCCCTGCTCCTGGCTGCTGAACAGCAAGCAGAGCGAGCCGCTCTGCTCCCGGTCTCCGGGGACGGGCGAGCGGACGGCGAAGGTCTCGACCAGTACCTCGGCGGCACCCAGACACGGGGGCAAACGCCGGTCGCCTGAAGTCAGGGTCGTCGCCCCAACCGTGCCGCCCGCCAGACACGCCTCGCACCGATCAGGAGTCCCGTCGTCGCCGCGGGCGCGGAGGCCGGCACTCGACACGCGCAGCGCCGGCCGGTGCCCCAACGCGGGCAGGTAGATCACCACACCGTCCGCGTCAAAGGCCTCTTCGATGTAGTCGGCGGCCAGCCGGAGCATTGGGTCCACCTCGAAGGTCGAACCGGCGATGCGTGCGACCTCTACGGATGCGGCGAGTTCGAGGTTGCGGTCCTCGATCTCCTTCGTGCGCTCCACCACGCGCTGGTCCAGCGTCACGCCCCAGTCGTACAACGACCGGCGCATCGTCTCCACGCTGCTCGCGAGTTCGCCGATCTCGCCGCCCGAGCCCACCGCGATCGGCGTCTCGAGCGAGCCGCCCGCCACCTTGCGCGCGGCTTCGCTCAACTCGCGGACCGGCTGGGTCAGCCGCGGCGCCCCCACGAGCGTCATCGCCACGGTCAGCACACCCGCCACGGCCGTCAGCGAGTAGAAGGCCTCCCAGAGTGTCCGCACGGGCCCGTACGTGTCCCGTTCGGTCCCGCCCAGGGCAAACGTCCACGGCACCGACTCAAGCGGGACGAACCCCATCACGTGGCGATCGCGCTCATTCCCCTCCTCATGGTCGATCCGGTACGTGCCCGGGGCCAGAGACTCGGCGACGCGACGCGCGTAGAAGGAGGGGTGGTCGCTCGTGCGGAGGGCGTGTTCGGGCTCCGTGGAGAACATCGCCTTGCCCTGCGCGTCGACGAGTTCGGCATGCGCAGTCGCAGCGACGGAGACCGCGCGGCCCAGTGTGTCAGCGATCCTGCCGCTCTCCGCCGAGATCAGGCCGACGAGGTGGTAGCCAGGACCTGAGGACTGCGCGGGCACGGACAATGCTACGTACGTCGCGCCACCATCCAGGCGCACCCCCCAGCCGGCAGCGCCCGCAATTCTCGCCTGGGCCGGTACGGTCTCGGCCGGCAGTTGCCGTCCTCGCTGCGCGGCGTGCCCCGCATCGCTCGCGGCCACCGTCCCACTGGCGTTCAGCAAGAACACGCCGCCAGAGAACAGCCCGTCGTTCGCCAGCCGGTCCAGGGATCCCGCGAGTTCCCCCTGCTGTGCAAATAGCGTCGTGGTCACGGCCAGTTCTTCGTAACCGTGGCCAAGGGCATGGTCCACTTCGCCGGCAAACGCGCGCGTCAGCAGGAACCGCTGGGTGTCGATGCGCTTGGTCAGGCCACCCGCGTACCACTCGATCATCGAAAGCACGCCGAAGAACGCGACGAGGAAGATCAGCGCGTCCATCACCAGCAGGCGCTGCAGGAGCGTGAACCGCGCGAGGCGGCGGCTCAACCGCCCATGCGGCTGCGTCACCCCCTCGGGCGTGCCGGCGCTGACGCGGGCAGCCGTGGCAGCCATCAGGACATCCTCACCGGCGCCGGCGTCATCTTGTCGACACGACTGCCGAAGTGACGGCTATCGCTCAGCGCCAGACCTGCACACGGTCGTTGTCACGGTCGGTGACGAAGATCCGCCCGTCCGAGGCTCGGGCGATCCCGTTCGGGAAGAGCAATTCGCCGTCTTCGACGCCCGGACTCCCGATCCTGAACAAGAACTCCGCGCGGTCGTCCTTCAACGTCCAGCCCGTAATGCTGTGGTCCGTCGCGTCCACCACCAGGCAGCGGTCGTCACGGAGTGCGACGATTCCCCGCGGCAGGCCAATCGCGCTCGGCCCCGGCACGTCCCCGAAGGTCCAGCGCGGCACCTCGCCATCCTCCACCGCCACGACCCGGCGGTTATTGCTATCGCTCATCACCACCAGAGTCTCACCCTGTTTCGGGTGCATGACGGCGATTCCGGAGGGGAAGGACAACGGCGAATTCGCGGGAGTGAGGTGCGGGAAGACCGTCCTCACGCTGCCGTCTGTGGCAAACGAGACCAGCGTCGGCCCGTTCAGCGCGGCGTTCGTCACGTAAATGTCGCCGCCGTTGCGGTCGACGGTGACGGCTAGCGGCTCCCACGACGGCACGCCCTGGGGCGTCGGCAGGGTTCCGCGCCAGTTATTCTCGCGGTCGTAGATGTCCACCACAAAGCGCAGGCGGTCGACGACGTACACCATCCCGTTCGGCGCCACCGCCACAGCGAGCGGCTTGCGCAAGCCGGGCGTAGTACGCGGCGGGGCGAGGCTCGTCCGGCTACCGTCCCGAAGGTCGAGCCGCTTCACGTCGCGGTCATCGCCCCCTTCGACGACGTACACGAACTGGTCGTCGGGCGACAGCGCGACATCGAGCGGTGCGCGGAAACCCAGGAGGTTCTGGGAGAACTTCGGCGGCACGACACCGGACACAGCCTCCACACCCGGCAGGTTGCGCACGGTCTGGGGCATGCTCTGCAGCAGGTCCCGCAGCAGTTCCTGGCCGAAGGGGGTGAGCGCTACGGCGCCGCCGACGGCGATCACCGCCGTGGAGACCATGATCCCGGTCGTCAAGCCTCCCCCAGAGGTAGCGACCGCAGCGATCCCCCGCGCGCCGCTCAGGAGGCGCGACAGCCAGGAACCGGCGGGGATCAAACGGCGCACGGGCAACTCCCCCTTCTACCGCGTGGGCGGTTAGCGTGCGTTCCCGGTGCTGATCTTTGCCTCCAGGCGGCGGACGGCGTCGGTGCTGAGGAAGAGGCCCGGCGAAAGCTCCAGCGCCCGACGGTAACTGGCAAGCGCGTCTTCCAGCCGGCCCGTGCTCTCGTACGCCATGCCGAGCCCCTGGTGCGCCTCCGCGAACCCGGGCTCCAGGCGCACTGCGTCCTCCAGGCGGGGCACGGCCTTGGCAGGCGTCTGGTCGGCCAGCAGCACCATTCCCTGCGCCCACTGCCGCGCGCCGTTGCGCTTCGTGGCCGCGTACAGACGGTCGAGCTCCGTGTAGACCTCACGGTAGTCGGGCACGAAGGAGATCGCGGACATGTACGCCTGCTCCGCCGCCTCGTAGTTGCCGCCCTTTTGCTCAATGTCGCCCAGCACGCGCCAAGTGTCCGCGTCGCTCCCGTTGATCTTCAGCGCGTCCCTTGCAGAGGCCGCAGCCGCATCGTACTGGCGCAATTCCACGTACACCCTCGAGAGGAAGTGCTCGGCTTCCTGCAACTGGTCAAGGGTGAGGCGCTGCTCGTTCGTCGCTTCCGATTCCACCGCCTGCTTCAGCGCCTGCTCGGCCGCTGCGTAGTCCTTGAGCTCAAACCTCACCTTGCCCAGACCCACCAAGGCGATCACGTTGTTGGGGGCCAGCAGGAGGGCTTCTTCGAACTGCTCGGCGGCCCGCTGGTTCAGGCCGCGCTCTCCATAGGCGAGCGCCACGGCAAGTCGAGCGTCCACGTCCTGGGGGTTCGCGCGCACGCGTTCCTCCAAGTCAACGATCGCAGTGTCAAAGCCGGAGAACGTCGGCTCGTCAGGCCGCATCGCTTGCACCCCGGCCAGCGTCCCGGCGCCCAGCAGGAGGACACCCACGATGACGAGAAGCCTCTGGCGGATGAGCACTTGGACGAGCGACCCAAGTTGGACCATCAGATCGCCTCCATGCCGCTCCGACTACCGCGCCATCTGGCCCAGGTATGCAGCGACAGAGCTGATCTGGGCGGCGGTCAGTTGCCCGCCCAGCGCGTCGGACCACGTTGGCATCCCGGAGCCCGGCTTACCCCGACTGATCCGCGTGATCAGGCCTTCGGGACTCATATTCGAGAGCCACTCACGTGAGCCGATGGGGCAGGGTTTGACGTTCAGACCGTTCAGCCCATGGCAAAGAGCACATGTGTTCTTGAATAATTCCTCGCCGAACAACCCCGCCGTCCCGCCTCCGGACACCGGTACGCTGCCACCCGAGGGGGCGGGAGCCGCCGCTGCCCCTGGAGGCGGCTTCTTCAAGAACTCTACCATCGCCTTAATCTGCTCCGGCGTGAGTCCCTGTGCGGACCACGAGGGCATCGGCGTCCCCGGGCGGCCCTTCGAGATCGTGTCCTCGTAGAACGCGTTGTCCTTGGTTAGCCGGTCGGGGAGCAGGGCGGGCCCGATCAGGCCCTTGCGGTCCGTGCCGTGACAGGGACTGCACTTCGCCTGGAAGAAGTCCGCCACAGACTTCCCGTCGATCTGGACGGAGCTTCCGCCGCCAGCCGCGGGCGCCGCCGCACCACCTGGAGGCGTCTTCAGGAACTTCACGATCGTCTTGATCTCGTCCGGCTTCACGCCCTGCGCGGACCACGACGGCATCGGCGTCCCCGGGCGGCCCTTCGAGATCGTGTCCTCGTAGAACGCGTCTTCCTTGGTCAACCGCTCAGGCAAGAGAGCCGGTCCCACGCCACCCTTCCGGTCAGCGCCGTGGCAGGGGCTGCACTTTGCCTGGAAGAAGTCCGCCACTGGCTTGCCGTCCACCGTCCCACCACCGGCGGGCGCAGCGGCGGCACCGCCTGCCGCCGGGGCACCGGCGGCGGCCGGAGCCCCCTCCGCAGCGAACAGGAAGTCCACCAGGCCCTTGATCTGGCCGTCGTTCAACGGCCCGCCAGCGTCCTGGCTCCACGCGGGCATGCCCTTGCGGTTGCCCGTGCGGATCGTCCGCTCGACGGTCTCCTTTGTCTTCGCGTCCAGGAACGCCTTCGAGCGCAACTGGACGCCCGGCACCTGGTCACCGCTGACCCCGTGACACGGGGCGCAGTTCCGCACGAAGAGTGCCTCGCCCTGCCCGCCGCTGCCGACGGTGCCAAGTGCGGCGGTCGCGTTCAGGCCGGCCCATGACTTGAGGTATGCGATCAGCGCGGCCGTGTCCGTGACCTGGAACGCGCCGCCCTTGCTCGCGCCGAACGAAGGCCCGCTCTTCGTGCCCTCGTTGATCGCGGTGATGATCTTGCCGTCACCCAGCGAGGAGAGGTAGTCCGCGGAGCCCAGCGAGACCTTGTCCACGCGCGTCCCCGTGGACCCATGGCAGGCCAGGCAGTTCCCCACGTACAGGTCTCGACCTGCGGCCACGGACTTCGCGGCCAGGGCCTGCACGCGGTACCGCAGGTAGGAGATCACCGCGGTGGCCTCCCCCTTCTCGGCGGATCCGTCGGGGATCCCCGGCATGTTGCCGCGGCCCTGGAGGATCACTTCCTCGAGCTGGCTGTCGGTCCGGGTGTCGAGGTAGCCCTTCGCACCCAGCGGCGAGATCGGGATCCGCATCCCATCCTCGCCGTGGCAGCTCTGGCAGCGCTTCGAGTAGACCAGCGCGCCCTGTCCGGCGAGGAGGGTGGTCGTGGACCGGCCCGCCTTTGAGTTCACGTACGCGACGACGCTTCGCACTTCGTTCTCGGAGAGCGGCCCGCCGCGCGCCTTGGCGAAGCCGGGCATCGTGCCTTTGCCGTCGGAGACCACGGAGAGCAACGTCGCGTCGCCGCGGCTGTCGAGGAAGTCCTTCGCGGTGAGGGGAGAGACGGGAATGCGGTTGCCGTCCTCGCCGTGACAGCTCAGGCAGTCGCGGCGGTAGATGCGCTCGCCTTCCTGCGCGTCCCCGCTGCCGGTTCGAGAGGACGCAGTGCCTTCCCGCGGGCTCCCACACGCGACGAGGGCCACGAGGGCGACGGCGACCGACGCGAGCAGAAAGCCGCGAAACCAGGGCCGCCCCGGACGAGGAAGAGGTATTACCTCGGGCGCCAAAGCAGTCTCCGTTTCAGGTCGGTGGACTCGACACTAGGACTCGAATGCGGGCGAGGCATCCTCACGACATACGATTCCGCGTAAGTTCGCAGAACATACCCCAAGCGGGCTCTAGCGCAACCAGACAAACGCCCCAGCTCGCATAGGTAGATGACCCCCATCAGGAGATCGCCTACCGACAGAATGTCCTCACTTTTCGTGCGATCGACGAGCCCCACTCCGGCTTCGTCGGATACCCGCGCGAGGCCACCAGACGCTTACTGAATCAAAGGTTTCCCCGATCGGACGGGGCATGAGGATGGGGCACGCGATGGCAGGCCCGCAGCGGAACGCGCTGTTCGACCCCTCGTATACAACCGACGGCGTCTCTCCGATGCCGCCACCCTGGGGGGGCACACGCCACGCCCTGACTCCCGCACTTTCTCGGCTCCTTGATGGGATGGCGACGGACGTCCACGACCACGCCGGCATCCAGCGTGAGATCAACCAGATCGCCGCGGCCTACGGCGAGTCGTTGCGGGAGCACGAGGTCCCGGATGCCGGTGTCGGGCTGGCGTGCGCGGCCTTGCGACACGCGTTCGATGACACGGCGCGCTGGGTCGCACGGCGTCGCGCGCTCGACCCCACGACGGCGACCGCGATCGCCGTGAGGATCGCGCACCTCGCGGAGGGCGCCATCGACGTCGTGAATCGCGCGTACAGCGAACGCGGAAGGCGGATCGAGGGGCGCCCCCATGCTGCCGCGCGCCCGAACATGATCGACCTGCTCGCCTTCGCCACGGCACTCGATCGCGCCCGCATCTCGTAGCGCCACGGAGGATTAGTGGTCGCCCAGCTTCCCCGCCCGGACGTCTCCGCCCGGTTCGACTCGATCGCGGCGGTATTCGCGGTCGACCTTGAGCAGCGCATCGTCAGCAGCACGCCTGCCGCCGACGCGATCCTCGGGCGCCACCCTGATGACGACATGCCCTGCTACGACGTTATGCGGACGCTCGACCCCCGCAACGCCGCCCGCTGCCGCGCCGACTGCACGGAGGTCGTCGCCGCGCGCCGTGGCTGGACGCCCAGGGATCCACTCTGTGGGACGCGACTTGCCTCCACCCGCGCACCGTGACGACGCTCGTAGAGGCACGCGACGGCGTCCCGCCAGTGGTCATCCACATCCTGAGCGAGGCGGAACCCGCCGAACCCCTGCCCGCCCCCGATCCCATCACGGCAGGGCTGACCTCCGCCAGGTGGAGGTGCTCCGCCTGCTCGCGCGAGGCACCGCTCCTCGCGCCGTCGCGCTCAGCCTTGGCGTCAGTCCGGTCACGGTGCGCAACCACATCCAGACCGCCATGGAGCGCCTCGGCGCCCACTCCCGACTCGAGGCGGTCATGCTCGCATCGCGCATCGGGGTCATTTAGGCGCGGGCGCGACTCAGACACACTCAGGGCAGGGGACTGTGATGTAAACGCACCATAGCGCACAGTGTGGGCTGCGCCGACGATCCGCAAACAAGGGCGAAGCAGGATATTCAGGAGGACGCATCACGATGATGTTGAAGAAGCGCTACCGGGTGATGGCAGCCACGGGACTTGTGGCCGCGCTGCTGCTCGGCGCGTGCAGCAAGAAGGAAGAGGCCCCGAAGGCTGCCACCAAGGCCGCCGCTACAGCGACCGCTGCCGCCACCAAGGCCGCGACCGAAGCCCCGAAGGCCACCGCCACCGAGGCCCCGAAGGCCACCGCCACCGCGACGGCCGCTGCCGCCGCCGCACCGGTCGCTGTCACCATCAAGGAGTTCACCTTCGAGGTCGCGTCCACGGTCAAGGGTGGCGACGTCACCTTCGCCGCCAAGAATGGCGGCGCTGCGCCGCACGAGCTGGCGATCATCAAGACCGACGCCGCCGACGTGAAGAAGCTCCCCGTCAAGGACGGCCTGCTTGACGAGTCGGTCAACAAGCCGCTGGGCCGCACCCCGCAGATCGCGGCCGGCGCCAGCGCGGACCTCAAGGTCAAGCTCGAGCCCGGCAAGTACGCCCTCATCTGCAACGTCCCGGGGCACTACTCCCTGGGCATGGCGGTCCCGATCACCGTCAACTAGTCCCGCGCGTCTGGGCGGGGGGATGTCCCCACGACATCCCCCCGCCTCGGACGTTTCCCTCTCCCCCCACTCCCATCGCACGACCCGAGCCCGCTCGCTTGCGACCGCCGCACGGCGTCCACGCCAGCGCCACCTCTCTTCGCTCACCGTGTGGTGCACGTTGTGGCCTCGTCGACGCCCTACGAAGGTATGTCGGTTGACTAGGATCGGCCGATGAAGAAGGCCGCCCTCCTCGTTGCCTCCCTTCTGGCAGTGTTGGCAGCCGCTGGCCTTGTGCCATCGCGAGCCCAGGCGGACGGCGACCGGATCGACTCGTACGCGGTCGCGATTGAAGTCGAGGCGGACGGCACCCTCCTCGTGCGCGAAGAGATCGCGTACGACTTCGGGAGCAGTGAGCGCCACGGTATCTTCCGCGAGATCGTCACGAGGCAGCGCTACGACGACCGCTTCGACCGCTCGTATCCCCTCAACGTGATCTCCGTGACGGCGACGCCGCCCAACACCTCCGCCCACTACGAAGTCGAGGATGCTGGCGGCGGCCTGACGCGCATCCGCGTCGGCGACGCCGCCCGGACGATCAGCGGCCGCCACACGTACCTGATCACGTACCGGCTGCGCGGGACGATGAATGGCTTCGACGACCACGACGAGCTGTACTGGAACGTAATCGGCGCGCAGTGGGACGTCCCGATCGACCGCGCGTCCGTCACCGTGCGCGCCCCCGCACCCGCCACCTCCGCCATTTGCTTCGCCGGCGCCACCGGCTCAAACGCGCCCTGCGCCCGTGCGTCCGTCGAGGGCGGGCGAGCGGTCTTCGCGCACGAGCGCCTGGACACGTTCGAGGGCCTCACCATCGTGGTCGCGTTGCCGAAGGGGGCCGTCCCTGAGCCAGCGCCCGTCCTGCACGAGCGTCAGACTTTCGCCCGCGCGTTCACCGTGGACCCCCTGCGGATCTCGCTCATGCTCGCCCTGCTGGCGGCGGTCGGCGGCGGCGTCGCACGGCTGCTGTGGGTGATCGGACGCGACCGCCAGTGGCGTGGCCAGCCGGTCGCCGCGGTCCCCGCCATGGCGGGCGACGTCGAAGACCGCGTGCCCCTGGTCGGCAGCCCCACGTATCCGGTCGAGTACACGCCGCCCGAGGGGATGCGCCCGGGCCTGGTCGGGACAGTCTTCGATGAGACGGCGCATCCGCTCGACATCACCGCCACCATCATCGACCTCGCGGTGCGCGGCTACCTCAGCATCGACGAGATCGAAGGGAAGGGCTGGTTCGCTTCGGACGACTGGAAACTGACCCGCCTCAAGCCGGATGGCGGACTGACCGACTACGAGCGGACGCTGCTGGACGGGCTCTTCCTGAACGGCGACGAGGTGAAGTTTTCCGACCTCCGCGAGCGCTTCGCGACGCGCCTCTCACAGGTGCAGGCGCAACTGTACCGGGAACTCGTCGACCGCAAGTGGTACCGCCGGAGCCCGAAGGACACGCGCGCGATGTGGCTGGGGATCAGCCTCGTCGCGTTGTCCGCGGCCGTCGCGCTTTCGGTCGGAGCCGGCCTGTTCACGTCTTTCGCCGTGGTCCCGCTGCCACTCGTCGCCGGCGCGGTGGCCTTGCTTGCACTGCACGGACGGATGCCCGCGCGCACGGCCGCGGGGACCGCGGCCCACCGAAGGGTCCTCGGCTTTCGTCGCTTCATCCTTGACGCCGAGACCTACCGCGCGCGCTTCGCGGAGCAGGCCGGCCTCTACTACGAGTACCTCCCGTACGCGATCGTCTTCGGCGCGACGAAGCAGTGGGCGCGCGCGTTCGAGGGCCTCGCCCTGCCCGCGCCGGACTGGTACGCCTCCTCACAGCCGTTCTCCGCGCTGATGCTGGCCAACGCCATGACGAGCTTCTCCGACCGGAGCGCCGGTGCGCTCACCTCCACGCCCGGAGGCTCGGGCGGCAGCGGCTTTTCGGGCGGCTTCTCCGGTGGTGGGGGAGGCGGTGGCGGTGGCGGCTCCTGGTAGCGAGGACAGCGCCGCCTTACTGCTCGAACAGCCACCAGCGGCGACGAGGGGCGGGCGGCCCGTAGGTCAGGCCAAACCGCGAGCGCGCTGCCTCCTCGATGATCGTGGCCGCCTCTTCGACGCTGTCCGTGAAGACCAGCAACTCCGCGTCGCGCTGTGCGACGGCGCCCTGCTCCACCTGCTGCCGGATGACGGCCTGCAGTGGTGCCCAGAACTCGGTGTCCATGAAGATGATCGGGAACTGCTTGATCTTCCCGGTCTGGACCAGCGTCGCCGCCTCGAACGCCTCGTCCAGCGTCCCGAACCCGCCCGGCATCACGATGAAGGCGTAGGAGTACTTTGCGAGCATGATCTTGCGCACGAAGAAATGCCTTAACTCGATCCAGACGTCGAGGTAGGCATTGGGCTCCTGCTCCTGCGGGAGCTGGATGTTGCATCCGACCGACCGGCCGCCCGCCTCGCGCGCGCCGCGGTTCGCCGCTTCCATCAGCCCGGGCCCGCCTCCCGTCATCACCGTGAAGCCGGCCCGCGCGAGGGCAGCACCCATCTCCCGTGCGCGCCCGTAACTCGCATGGCCCTCGCCATAACGGGCCGAACCGAAAATCGTGACGCACGGCCCGACGAAGTGGAGCACGCGGAACGCGCGGAAGAACTCGCCGAATACGCCGAGTGCCCATGCCATCTCGACGAACCGCGACTGCGGGCCGGCGAAGAAGCGGCGCTCAGGCGCGCCTGCCTCCTGCCGCCCCGGCGAGACTGGCGAAGGAGGCAGGCCCGCCACAACTGTCCCCCGTCCGGCTCAGGCCTGCAGACGCAGCCCGTATACCTCGTATGCCTCACGGCACAGTTGCTCGCGAAATTGCGGGGCAGCGACGCGGACGAGGTTCTGCGCCCGTTCGCGGACGGTGCGCCCGTGCAGCGCGGCCACGCCAAACTCAGTCACCACGAAGTGTACGTCGCCCCGCGTCGTCACCACGCTGGCGCCACGCGCCAGTTGCGTGAAGTAGCCGCGCCACCCTGGACGTACCCCGCGCACGGCTCATCATCGGCGCAAACGCCCGCTCAAGCGTGCTCATTCGCCTTCCAGGATCCTGGAGCACGTCGCCACGAAGCGCGGCGCCAGGCGCGGGTCCGAGGCGAAATGCAGGTGCACGTAGGATGCCCACACGTTGTCGCGTGCGTACCCGTCCAGCACGTCGCCCTCGGCGAGGTGATACGCCGCGGCCTCTGGCGCAACCGGGGCGTCGAGCGTTGACCAGTGGAACTCGTGCCCGCGCACGGTCTGGCCTCGCTCGACGTGCGGCCCGTCCGCGCGCGCGGAAGCGGTCCGGTAGCCCAGCGTGAGCCGCGTGCGCGACATCGAGGAGCGGAGCGGCACGACGCCGGCCAGCGCATGCACCCGCCCATCGAGGTCGGTGAGGGACTCCGCGAGGTACATCAGTCCGCCGCACTCGCCATATGTCACAACGCCGCGGCGGGCCGCGTCGCGTATCGAGTCGAGCATGGGGCGATTTTCCGCGAGTGTCCCGGCGTACAACTCGGGGAAGCCCCCGCCGAGGATGATCCCGGCCGCGCCGTCCGGAATTCGCGTGTCCCGTAGCGGGCTGAAGGGGATGATCTCGGCGCCCCACCCTTCGAGCAGCGCCAGGTTCTCCGGATACACGAAGCTGAACGCTTCGTCCTGCGCCACCGCGATGGCGACACGCCTCGAAGGCTGGCCCTCGGGCCACAGCCCGGCAGGTGCAACCCATGGCGTTGCTGGTACGTCCGCCTCCGCGTACTCGAGCAGCGCCGGCAGGTCCACCTGCGTCGCCACGCTGGCCGTCACCGCCTCGAAGTAGCCGTCTGCAAGCACCCCCTCGACCGTCGGGACGAGCCCGAGGTGCCGCTCTGGCGCGCGCAGTGCCTCATCGCGCCGCAGCGCACCGAAGACCGGCAGGCCGGTGGCCGCGGCGATCGCCTCGCGGCACATCGCGGCATGCGAGGCGCTCGCGACGTTGTTGAGGATGACGCCAGCCATGCGCAGGTCAGGGTCGAACCGCTGGAACCCGAGGACGAGCGCACCGACGCTGCGCGCCGCCTTCGCTGCGTCCACCACTAGGACGACGGGCAGCCCCAGCAGCTTCGCCACCTCCGCGGTGCTCCCCGCCTCGCCTCCGCCCGCGCGCCCATCGAACAGGCCCATCACGCCCTCGACGATCGCGATGTCCGTGCCCACGGTCGCGCGCGCGAAGAGGTCGCGAAGCACGTCGTGCGGCAGCATCCACGAGTCGAGGTTGTGACACGGCCGTCCGGCCGCCTTCGCGTGGTACGTCGGGTCGATGTAGTCGGGCCCCACCTTGAAGGGCGCCACCTGGAGGCCCAGCGAGCGCAGGGCAGCGACCAGGCCGCTGACGACCGTGGTCTTGCCCACGCCGCTTGCCGTCCCCGCCAGCACGATGCCTCTCATGGCCCAACCTTACCCGCGTATCCGACGGCGGGCACGCGCCAGCGCCATTCGCGCGAATCGTGGTGGCCTGTGCCCGCGTCCGGTGACACCATTCGACCTCTCACTGAAGATGCCCCGGACGAGCGGCGGCAGGCGCGAGGAGTTAGCCGATGAGCAACGAGCCAGACACAAGCCATCCTCCGGCAGGGCACGGCGGGCGCGAGTCGGGGATGCCCGCCGTCGCTGGCATTCTCGGGGCGATCCTCGGCGTGGTCGCTGTGCTGATCGCGACCGTCGCCCTGATATCGAGCGGGCGCGATTCAGGTGAAGACAGCGGGGCCGGCGCGGAAAAAGCCGGCGCCCCGGCGCGCTCGAAGACCTTCGAGGTCGAACTCGGCGACTTCTTCGTCCACCCGGAGAACCTCGCCGTCGAGCCCGACACAGCCGTCACGCTCACGGTGACGAACACAGGCGGTATCGCGCACGACCTCTCCGTGAAGGGTGGGGGCAAGACCCCGCTGCTCAACCCCGGTGAGCACGCGACGCTGAAGCTCGAAAATGTGGAAGGCCGCGTCGACCTGTTCTGCAGCGTGCCGGGCCACGCGGACGCCGGCATGCGCGCAGCCATCGCGGTGACCCCGGGGTCGACCACCCCCGCCGCGGCGAAACACAAGATGACGTCAGAAGAGATGGAC
Source organism: Dehalococcoidia bacterium (assembly GCA_004297315.1). Lineage (GTDB taxonomy): Bacteria > Chloroflexota > Dehalococcoidia > UBA2979 > UBA2979 > SURF-43. Next base: position 13,933 of record SCTU01000043.1, read on the forward strand.
AAGTCCTACCTCGCCGGCGTCCAGGCCTTCCCCGCGAAAACGAAGGGCCAGGGCAACGTCGACCTGCAGCCCCTGCTCCAGGACGGCTTCAAGGTCTTCGACCTGACCGCCGACGAGATTGAGTGGGAGGTCGCCCCGAACGATGTCCGCCGGGGCATGGCGTACAACGGGATGATCCCGGGGCCGGCCATCCGTGTGAACGTGGGCGACAAGATCCGCGTCGTCCTTCACAACAAGCTCGACGAGTCGACGGCGATCCACTTCCACGGTATGACCGTCCCCAACGCACAGGACGGCGTCCCCGGCATCACGCAGCCGCTGGTCAAGCCGGGCGAAAGCTTCACGTATGAGTTCACCGTCCGAAACTCGGGCTCGAACATGTACCACTCGCACATGAACGGGGCGACGCAGATCCCGGCGGGCCTCCTCGGCGCGCTCGTCGTGGCCGACCCGAGCGACGCGAAGGTGGACCATGACGAACTGATGATCCTGAACGACGGTCCGCTGGGCTACACGCTCAACGGCAAGGGCTTCCCTGCCACACAGCCCATCGTCGTCAAGCGGGGCGAACGCGTCCGCGTCCGCTACATGAACGAGGGCCTGCAGATCCATCCGATGCACTTGCACGGAATGGTGCAGACCGTCATCACGAAGGACGGCCATCCCCTGCCCCAGCCTTACATCGCGGACACCGTCCTGGTTGCCCCCGGCGAGCGTGTCGACGTGATCGTCGAGGCGACCGAGGTCGGCGCCTGGGCCTATCACTGCCACATCCTCACCCATGCGGAGACGGAGGCGGGGATGTTCGGGATGGTGACGGCGATGATCGTCCAGTAGCGTCGTGCCATGACAGCAGCGAGGCCTGGCCGGGAAATCGGTCAGGCCTCGCTGTTTTCGCGAGCACCAGGCGGATCAGCCCGCGGGTGGACCGAGCCAGCGCCTGGATACGATGACTTTGCTCCTCGGTCGCCTCGAAGCGGACCGGGGGGCCCTTCGCGCGGCGCCGGAAGCGAGGCCGGCCGCGGCGTCGCGGACCGTCCGCTGCCCATCCATCACGCTCATCCCCGTCCCACCACCACGATCGCGGCGGTCTCCAGACCCCCGCTGCGCCGGACGGGTGGCGACCCGCGGCGAAACTGTCAGAGCAAGTAGGGCTAGACCAATTCTCGCCGGCGCCGCGCGCCGCTATTGAAGACTGGCAGACGGGCGTCGGTGCGCCTGCTGCGAGGCGAACGTGGCGCGCAATGCAGCCGTGGATGGTTGCGCGAAGAGTTCCGCGCGGAGCGCACGTGCATCCTGGCGGCCTGCGCCGTATTGCGCCAGATGTTTCTTCATCTGAAGCAGCGCGAGGCGAGGCGCAAAGGAGTCCTCGATGAGGTCCATATGCTCGGCGATGACGCTGGCCTCGTAGTCTGCGCGCCGGGCTCCGTCGAGGCGCTCGTACGCTTCGTCGAAGAGCCACGGACGGCCCAGCGCGGCACGCCCGACCATGACGCCGGCGCACCCCGTCGCGTCCATCATCGCCCGCGCCTCCGCCAGCGAGGTCACATCGCCATTGCCCGTCACCGGGATCGTCACGGCCGCGACCACGTCCGCGATGACGTCCCACGGCGCCTGCCCGCCGAAGCGCTGCGATCGTGTCCTCGGGTGCACCGTGATCGCATCTACCCCAACGTCTTCCGCCATACGTGCGACCTCGACAGCGTTCGGCTGGCACTCGTCCCAGCCGCCGCGGATCTTGATCGTGAGCGGGACGTCGATGGCGGCCCGGACCGCCGCGAGGATCCGAGCGGTCGCTGCGACGTCGCGCATCAGCGCCGCCCCCTTGCCGCGGTGCACAATCTTCGGCACCGGGCAACCCATGTTGATGTCGATGATGTCCGCGCCCGCCTCCACCAGCCGAGCGGCGGCGGGCACCAGCGTCTCTGTGCTGTTGCCCAGCAACTGCATCGCCACCACCCCGTCGTCGAGGTCAGTATGTGCGGACTCGGCCGCCCAGGCGTTGCCGGCGAGCAGCGCCTCGGCGTCGATCTCCTCGTTGGTGGTGAAGCCGCTGCCGCAGCGTACGGCGATCCGGCGGAACGGCGCGTTCGTGAACGACGCCATCGGGGCAAGGCGCACGGGCGACTGGCGCAGCAACTCGGCGATTGGACGTCGTGGCATACCGGCCAGTATCGAGGAGGCCAGGTCAGCAGGCGAGCGCGCGCACCTTGGACTGGTCTGCCCCGGTAAGATGGCGGGTACGCCAGCATTTCTCGGGAGGCTCCGAATGACCACGACTGAGAAGCCCGCGGCCCCCTACCAGGTCATCGGGACGCGGCCGGTCCGGCCAGACGGCGTAGACAAGGTGACAGGCCGGGCCGAGTACGGCGCGGACGTGAAACTCCCCGGCATGCTGTACGGCCGCGTGAAGCGCAGCCCGCACGCCCACGCCATCATCAAGCGCATCGACGTTTCCCGTGCCCTCGCCATGCCGGGCGTACTCGCGGTGGTCACCGGCGCGGACTTCCCGGAACTGGGCAACAACCCCGTGCCGACGATCCGCGGCCCGATCCCGGAGCGCTGGACGCGCGAAGCCCTGATCGCGGCAGGCAAAGCGCTCTACAAGGGCCACGCCCTCGCCGCTGTGGCCGCTACCGACCCCCACGTCGCGGAGGACGCCCTCGATCTGATCGACGTCGAGTACGAGGTGCTCCCGCCCGTCATGAGCGTGGACCATGCGATCGCGCCGGACACCGCGCTGCTGCACGACCCGGCGATCACGACGGAGATCAAGGGGCTCTTCGAACCCGTCGACGGACGGCAGACGAACATCGCGCGCCAACTCGAACTCAGACTCGGCGACGTCGAGCAGGGCTTCGCCGAGTCGGACGTCGTCATCGAGCGCGAGTTCTCAACCGCGAGCGCACACCAGGGCTACATCGAGCCGCACAACGCGACCGCGCTCTGGAATAAGGACGGGGTCGTCACCGTCTGGACCAGCACGCAGGGCGCGTTCGGCGTACGCGACGCGCTCGCCGGCGTGCTCAAACTGCCGGTCTCGCGCGTGAAGGTCATCCCCATGGAGATCGGCGGTGGCTTCGGCGGCAAGATCCCCGTCTACCTCGAACCGCTCGCCGCGCTGCTCTCGCGCAAGACGGGGCGGCCCGTCCAGATCACGATGTCGCGCACCGAGGTCTTCGAGGCCACGGGGCCGACCTCCGCCACACAGGTCCGCGTCAAGATGGGTGCGAAGCGAGACGGCACGCTGGTCGCCGCCGAGGTCCACCTCGCCTACGAGGCCGGCGCATACCCCGGCGCGCCCGTCCCGGGCGCCGCCCGCAGCGCCCTCGCGCCGTACAACATGCCGCACCATCTCGTTCAGGGCCTCGAGGTCGTCGTAAACAAGCCCAAGGTCGCCGCCTACCGTGCGCCCGGCGCGCCTCAAGCCGAGTTCGCGGTGGAGTCAACCGTCGACGAGCTGGCCGAGATGCTGAAGATCGACCCGATCGAGTTTCGCCTCAAGAACGCCTCACGCCAGGGCGTGCGGCGTTCCGAGGGCGTCCCGCACGGTTCCGTCGCGACCGAGCAGGTCCTGCAGGCCGCGCGCGACAGCGCGCACTACCGCTCCGAGATCCACGGCGAAAAGATCGGCCGCGGCGTGGCGTCCGGATACTGGGGGAACGGCGGCAACGAGTCAGCGGCATACGCAACGCTGAACGCGGACGGCACGGTGAGCCTCATCACCGGCTCGGTCGACATCGGCGGCCAGCGCGCCAGCCTCGCGATGCAGTTCGCGGAGACGCTCGGCATCCCGTACGAGACGGTGAAGTCGACGGTCGGCGACACCGACTCGATCGGCTATACCTCGAACACCGGCGGCAGCCGCACGACTTTTGCGACCGGGTGGGCGGTGATCGAGGCCGCGTACGACATTCGCGCCCAGTTGATCGCCCGCGCCGCGAAGATCTGGGACGTCGAGCCCGACCGAGTCACCTACGACGCCGGCGTCCTCCGCGAGGAGGGCGGACAGTCGATGACCTTTACGGAAATCACGAAGAAGCTCGCCGGGAGCGGCGGCGCGATCCAGGGCCGTGCCGCCGTGAAGCCGAGTGGCGTCGGCGCCGCCGCCGCTACCCACATCTGCGACGTCCATGTGGACACCGACACCGGCAAGGTCACCGTGCTCCGCTATACCGCGGTGCAGGACGTCGGCAAGGCGATCCACCCCTCGTACGTCGAGGGGCAGATGCAGGGCGGCGCTGCACAGGGCATCGGCATGGCGCTGCACGAGGGCTACGTCTACCGCCCGGACGGATCGATGGCGAACTCGAGCTACCTCGACTACCGCATGCCGGTCGCCAACGACCTGCCGCCGATCGAGACGGTAATGGTGGAACTGCCGAACCCCGGCCACCCGTACGGCGTGCGCGGCGTGGGTGAGATCCCAATCGTGCCCCCGCTGGCCGCCGTCGCGAACGCCATCTATGACGCCATCGGCGTGCGTGTGCGGCACCTGCCCGCGACGCCCGCCGTGATCCTCGAAGAATTGGAGCGCCAGAAGGCCTAGGCAGGGCGAGCGGTTAGACTGCGCGCCATGCCAGAAAGCCAATCCGGCCTGCGCGTCGCCTTCGCGGCGCTGTCATACCGCGACTATCGCCGCTTCGCCGTCTCGCTGCTGCTCACCTCGATGGGTGCGCAACTGATCCAGACCGCCGTCTTCTGGCAGGTATACGTCCTCACCGGCAGCGCGCTCCTCCTCGGCCTCACCGGCCTCGCGAGGGCGGTCCCCCACAT
>SCTU01000044.1 GCA_004297315.1 Dehalococcoidia bacterium
GGTTGAGGTCTGCGCGCGACAGGGCATCGCCGGGCCGCTGGTCGCGAACTCGCTGCCGGCAGGTGAGGGAGGGATCCGTCCGGCGGAGGAGAGACTCGTGCGTGCCGCCGCGAACGGCGGTGCGGGGATCGTCATTTCACCCCGCGGCGTCGAGCGCGGACCGTCCGCGGACGGCGACGTGGAGCGGGTGGCGGCCGTGACGGCGGAAGCGGTGGAGAGCGCGCTCGCGCTGGGCCTCAGACCGCCGTTCTTCTTCGACGCCCTCGTGTACCCGGCCCTGAAGGATCCCAACGGGGTCCGGCGGTCGCTGGCCCTCCTGCGCGCCTGTCGGGGAGGGCCGAACATGATTCCCCTTGCGGCGGTCGGGAATATCTCCTTCGGAGCGCCTCGCTCGCTCGCCGGGGCGCTGCGGGCCGTCTACGCCGCCGCAGCGACGGGCGCGGGTGCAGGCGCGCTCATCCTGGGGGTGACCGACGACGCGTGCGTGCGCGCGGTCCGGCTCGCCCTCGGCGAGGTGGCGCCAGCGAGCGTCGACGAAGCCTGGCTGTGCGAGGCTGCAGCCTGTGCGTCCCGCGACGACGTCCCCCCACCCGCGCCCGAGGCGTACCGCGACGCGGCACATCTGATTTTTCACGCCGGCCTGGCGCGCGCGTCCTAACGCGGCTGTCAGGCGGCTCGGCGCGCCCAAAAGAGCACGCGCGGGAACGGGAAGAAGTACGGCCGGCGGTCGCCCTCCGCGGCGAGCAGCGCGGCCTCGTAGGCCTCGAGGTAGCGTGGCCAGAGATCGGCGGAAAGCCGCGCCTGGTAGGCGGTGAGCAGGCTGCCCTTCAGCCACTCGACGGCGCCGTGGGTGGACTCCATGACGTGCGGGTAGACCTGCAGCCGCACGTGCTGCTCAGCAAAGCCGAGGTCGCTCAGCAGACGCGAGTAGAAGACGGCGTCGCGCACGGGGTCTTCGCGCACCCAGCCGCCGAGGGCAGTGGCGAACGGCTCGTGCCGCGCAACCTCGACCGTCAGCCGGTGCGGGACGCCCTGGTTCGCCGGCATCTGCACGGCGATCTGCCCGCCCGGGCGCACGAGCCGCGCCAGTTCCGCGAAGAGCGTCTCGTGTCCGGTGACCCATTGGAGCGCGGCGTTCGAGAAGACGAGGTCGAAGCCCTCGGGGTAGCGCGCGGGCGCGTCGCGGATGTCGCCGCGATCGAAGCGCAGTCCGGGGCGCACGAAGGCCACCGCCTTCTCCAGCATCGGCTCCGAGGAGTCGACGCCGACCGTCTCGGCGGCCTGCAGTTCGCCGTGGAGCCACGCCGTCAGTTCCCCCGGGCCGCAGCCGAGGTCAACGACGCGCATGCCCGGCCTCGGCTGGACGAGCGCGGCGAGGTCGTAGAACGGCCGGCTGCGTTCGTCGCGGAAGCGGCCGTACTGGGCGGGGTCCCAGTTGCCGCGGCTGACCGCCTCGTTCGTCATCGTCGTCTCCATGCCGGCCGCGCGATATGGCTCGGGTTTACCATGCGCGCCGGTGCCGTGGTGATCTCCGCGACGCCGAAGGAGAGGTTGCTTGATGCCGAACGCCTCGTCCGATGCCCCGGAGAACGCCGCGCGCTGGGCGTACCTGCGCTCGCAGGTCCCGGCGATGGAGCGCACCACCTACCTGAACGCCGGGTTCATCGGGCCGATGTCCAACCAGGTCGCGAAGGCCTTCCGCGACCACTTCGAACTGGAAGTCGCGTGGGGGCCAACCACACGCATCGTCTCCGAGGACCGCATGGCGAACACAAAGCGGCTGAAGGCCGCCGGCGCACGGATGATGGGCTGCGACGTGGACGAGCTCGCGATCACGGGCAACACCACGGAAGGCGTGAACATCGCCGTCAACGGCGTGGAGATGCGCCCCGGCGACCGCGTCGTGACGACGAACATCGAGCACGGCGGCGGCCTGATGCCCGCGTACCGGATGCGGGAGCACGGCGCGGAGCTGGCGTTCGCACGGATCGACGCGGAGGACGGGCCGGGCGCGATCGTCGAGCGGTTCGACGAGGCGCTGGGCGATGGCGCCCGCCTCGTGATCCTGAGCGAGATCTCGTTCTCCACGACGCAGCTGCTGCCGGTCCGGGAGATCGTGGAAATGGCGCACGAGCGCGGCGCCACGGTGGTGGTGGATGGTGCGCAGACGGCGGGGCATCTCCCCCTGGACATGCACGCTCTGGGCGTAGACGCCTACGCAGTCCCCAGCCACAAGTGGCTCTGCGGCCCGAGCGGCATGGGGCTGTTGTACGTGAAGCGCGACCGCATCCCCGACCTGGAGCCAGTGAAGGTCGGCGGGCGCTACGCCGCCGCGTACGACTACGAGGGGAAGTTCGAGCCGAGGCGCGACGCGGTGACGAAGTTCGAGGTCTCCACGATGTCCTCCCCGGCTGCCGCGGGGATGGCAGCGGCCATCGAGCAGTACGTCGAGAGCGGGCCCCAGGCACACTGGGACTACGTCCGCTGGTTGAACCACGAGGCGGAGCGGCGGCTCGCCTCGGTCCGCGGGGTCGAGATGACCGGAGCGCGGCACGAGGCGACGCGGAGCGGGCTGTTCCTCTTCCGGTTGAAAGGCACCGACCCAGCGCACCTCGCCTACTACTTACAGGCGGAGGGCGGGATCGTCTGCCGCTCCGTGAAGCAGATGGACTCCGTGCGCCTCTCGCTCAACGCCTACAACAACACCGCGGATCTCGACCGCGTAGCGGAGTACGTCGAGCGAGCGGCGACCGTCGGAATCCCGGAAGAGGTGCTCGCGAGCGCGCGTGCCGCGGCCGGGCCGGTGGAGGCCTAGCGCGTCTAGCCCGCGGCGGCGTCGAACCGGGGGCGCGCCCATCGCGTGACGGCGTCAACAAGGCGCGCGTGGTCGAAGGGCTTCGCGAGCAGCGCCTCGGCGCCGCAGCGGAGCGCCTCCGATTCGATGGCGTGGCCGCTCATCATGACGACGGGAGTGCTGCAGCCGCGCTCGCGCAGTTCGCGGATGGTGCCCCAGCCGTCAAGGACGGGCATCTGGACGTCCAGCAGGATGAGGTGGAACGCGGGGCGCTTGGCGAGGCACTCAAGGGCCTCTGCCCCGTTCCGGGCGGACTCGACTTCATGCCC
>SCTU01000001.1 GCA_004297315.1 Dehalococcoidia bacterium
ATCGCCTGCCACCAGTACGGCTTCGAGCACGTCGTGGCCTCCAACGGCACCTCGATCACGGAGAAGCAGATGGCGCTGCTCAAGCGCTATAGCCATAACGTCGTGCTCGCGTTGGACGCGGACGCCGCCGGCTCCGCCGCGGCCCTGCGCGGCATCGAGGTCGCGGCCGGCGTCTCCGACCACACCGCCGTGCCCGTCGTGGACTGGCGCGGCCTCGTCTCCTACCAGGACGTGCTGGAGGCGGACATTCGCGTGGTCACGCTCCCGCCCGGCGACGACCCGGACTCGATGGTACGCCGCGACCCGGAGGCGTTCCGGGCCCTGCTGGACGGCGCCCTGCCGGTCGCCGACCACCTGTTCCGCGCCATCGAGGCCGGGACGGACGTGAACGACCCGCGCTCGCGCTCGAAGGCGCTGCAGGCGCTCGCGCCGACCGTCTCGGCGATCGCTGACCCGGTGGTACGATCGCATTATGTCGCGCGAATGTCCCGTCTCGGGCAAGTGGACGAGCGCACCGTGATCGCCCTGCTCGCGGGCGGGGCGCGCGTCGAGTCGCGCCCGGCGACGCCACGGCCGGTGGCGACGCCGCGCGAGGTGCAGCAGGCGAAGAAGGCGGCCCCAGCCGTCCTCGATGGCGAGGGGCAACTGCTGTCGCTGCTCCTGGCACGCCCCGAGGCCCGCGCGGCCGGGCTCGACCTTGCGCCCGAGGTGTTCGAGGATTCTGTGAACCGCGCGCTGTGGGAGGCATGGGTGGCGGATGCCCACCTCGGCGAGCGGACCGCCGACCTCGATGAGCTCGTGCGCACGAAATACGAGGAACTGGCGGCGGTGCCGCAGCGCGACTTCGAGCCGCGTCATGTGCCGGCGATGGTGGACGACATGGCGCGGACGATCCGCCTGCGCCGACAAAAGTCTCGCACCCGGCTGGCGGCGGAACAGCGCACCGCCGAATTCGTTGAAGCACGTAGAGGGGGCGCGGCGGTGCTCGAAGCCGCGCTCCGCGCCGCACAACACGGGGCCATGCCAGAGGGGGCCGCGAATGATGACGTCGCCCTCGCAGGAGAGTTTGTCGCGACGGTCGACCGCATGCAGGCGATCGTCCGAGACGAGCGCCGGACCAATGCCGGCGACTCTGACCGAGAAGAGGTGATCTGATGACGCAGGCATTCGAAGAGACCACGCTGGCGGACGCCGGCCTGGACGCGCTCCTGAACAAGGGGCGGCGCTCCGGTTCCGTGACCGCGGACGACGTGCTGGAGGCGATCCCGGACGCGGAGATCTCCGCGGAAAAGCTCGCCTCGATCATCTCGCAGCTGGCGGAGAACGGGATCACCGTGAAGGTGGACCCGATCGCCGCGCGCGAGGAAGGCGGCATCCACGAGGCGACCAAGCGCTTCGTGGACGAGGTCGCCGGCATCGACGACCCCGTCCGCATGTACCTGCGCGAGATCGGCAAGGTCTCGCTGCTGACGGCGGACGACGAGAAGCGCCTCTCCCGCGCAATCGAGGAGTGGCTGCACATCGACGACATCCTGGACGAGTACCGGGATGAGACGGGCGACGAGCCGTCCTGGGGTGAGGTCTACGTCGAGCTGCTGCGGCAGTTCCACCACATGCGCGACGTGTATTCGGCCGTCAGCCGGTACCTTGACCTCCCGCGGCAGTCGGTGCACGAGCGGATCGTGGACCCGAAGTTCCGCCGCTGCCTGGACGGCGAGCGTGACGAGGGCGCCCTGGAGGCCGTGCGCAAGGACCTGAAGTGGGACGAGGAGCGGGCGAAGGAAGCCCTGATCCGCCTCTCGATCATCACCCACATCATGCGGCCGGACCACCTGCTGCGCGCCGCCGAGTTCGTCGAGTCGGAGTCGAAGCTGTTCCCGCCGCCGAAGTCGCTGGCGTCCCAGATGGACGAGGCGCACGGCTCCGGGCTGCAGTACTACTTCCAGAAGATCATCTTCGACGGCAAGCGCTCGGAGCGGCAGTTGACCGAGGCGAACCTTCGCCTCGTGGTCTCCGTCGCGAAGAAGTACATCGGCCGCGGGATGTCGCTGCTGGACCTGATCCAGGAAGGCAACATTGGCCTGATCCGCGCGGTGGAGAAGTTCGACTACCGCAAGGGGTTCAAGTTCTCCACGTACGCCACGTGGTGGATCCGGCAGGCGATCACGCGCGCCATCGCGGACCAGGCGCGGACGATCCGCATCCCCGTGCACATGGTGGAGACGATCAACAAGCTCGTGCGCATCCAGCGCCGCCTCGTCCAGGAGTTCGGCCGCGAGCCGACGCCGGAGGAGATCGGCAAGGAATTGGAACTGCCGCCCGACCGCGTGCGCGAGATCCTGAAGGTCTCGCAGGAGCCGGTCTCGCTGGAGACGCCGATTGGCGAGGAGGAGGACTCCCACCTCGGCGACTTCCTGGAGGACCCGACGGCGCTTGCGCCGCAGGACGCCGCCAGCCACCAGCTGCTCAAGGAGCAGGTGATGGACGTGCTCTCGTCCCTCACCCCCCGCGAGCGGAAGGTCCTCGAATTGCGCTTCGGCCTCGAAGACGGCCGCTCGCGCACACTCGAGGAGGTGGGCCGCGAGTTCAACGTGACACGCGAGCGCATCCGCCAGATCGAGGCGAAGGCGCTGCGCAAGCTCCGCCACCCGACGCGGTCGCGGAAGTTGAAGGACTACCTGGACTAGGGCTGGGGACTAGCGGTTGGGGACGAGCGCTCGAGGCCGGGGGCTGGTTCGAGGGCCGGGGGACGTCGATGCCGATCTACGAGTACCGCTGCGCGAAGTGCAAGAAGAAGTTCGAGTTGATGCGCAGCATCGCAAAGCGCGATGACGCGACCGTCTGCCCGCACTGCAAGGCGCCGAAGGCGGTCCGCTCGCAGGTGAACCGGATCGCCGTCCTCCAGGGCGCCCGCCCGGACGCCTACGCCGGCGAGGGCGAGCCCGAGGACTTCCTCGACGGCGGGGACGAGGACTTCGACTTCTAAGCCCGCGCGGCCACGTTGAAAAGAAGATGCCCGGC
>SCTU01000045.1 GCA_004297315.1 Dehalococcoidia bacterium
CCCGACCCCGCCGTGGTGGAGGCGATGCTGCCCTTCCTCACCACGAACTGGCACAACCCCTCCTCGATCTACGTGGAGGCGCAGGAGGCCCGTCGGGCGATTGACGAAGCGCGCGCGACGGTCGCGCTGCACTTCGGCGCGCGCGCCGAGGAGATCGTCTTTACCTCCGGCGGCTCCGAGGCGGACAACCTCGCGCTGCGGGGCGTACTCGGCGCGGCCCGCCAGCGCGGGCGGCACCTCGTCATCTCCGCGGTCGAGCACCACGCGGTCCTCGATCCGGCCGAGCAACTCGAACGCGACGGCCTCGCCGAGGTGACGCGCGTCGCACCGGGCGCCGACGGGCGGGTCGACCCGGCCGCCGTCGAGGCCGCCGTGCGCGACGACACCGTCCTCGTTTCGATCATGCATGCGAACAACGAGGTCGGCGCGGTGAACGACCTCGCCACGGTCTCGCGCCTCGTCCACGCGAGGAACGCGCGTACCGCCGTGCACACGGACGCCGTGCAGTCCGCCGCCCACCTCGGCGTCAACGTCGACCGCCTCGGCGTCGACCTCATGACGGTGACCGGCCACAAGATGTACGGGCCGCGCGGCGCGGGTGCGCTCTACATCCGCAGCGGCACTCCGCTCGCCGGGCAGATCCTCGGCGGCGGCCAGGAGCGACGCGTGCGCGCGGGCACCGAGGACACGGCCGCGATCGCCGGTTTCGCGCGCGCGATCGCGCTCGCCGCGGAGCGGCGCGAGGCGGACCGCTCGCACGAACGGCACCTCCAGGCCCGTCTCATCGAGGGACTGCCGCGCCGGATCCCGCTGCTCGCGATCACCGGCCCGCGCGACCTCGACCACCGCCTGCCCGGCAACGTCTCGTGCTGCGTGGGGTTCGTGGAGGGGGAGTCGATCCTGCTGGCGCTCGACCTCGCGGGCATCGCAGCCTCCTCGGGCTCCGCCTGCACCACCGGCTCCGTGGAGCCAAGCCACGTGCTCGTGGCGATGGGACTGCCGGACGACCTCGCGCGTGGCTCGCTGCGCTTCAGCTTCGGACGCCAGAACACCGACGCCGACGTCGACCGACTGTTGGAGGTGCTGCCCGGCATCGTGCAGCGCCTGCGGGCGCTTTCACCGATCCCGATCAGCGAGCCGCCCGCCTCGTGGCTCCCGTGGCTGAGTGCCTGAGACCCCACACCAGCGCGTGCCGAGGTTTTGAACGCGGCGCGAAGGCGGGCCGCGAGGTTTGCCGCCCTCCGAGGCCCGGCGTAGCATGCGGCGGAAGGCGAATCTGACAGCGGGGGCCTGCCTGTGACCACCCAGCCGCGTTCCTTGAACCTCGGCCTCGACATCGCGGCTGCTTCGGCGGGTGAGGGCACGCTGCACCTGCCGCACCCACTGCTGGGCGCCCAGGAATTGACGGGCGCCGACCTCGAAGAAGAGGTGCGCAAAAACGTCCTGCTGACCTCCGTCGACACGCTCGTGAATTGGGCGCGCGCGCATTCGCTATGGCCGGCAATGTTCGGCCTCGCCTGCTGCGCCATCGAGATGATCGCCTCGGCCACCTCGCGGTACGACATCGCGCGCTTCGGCTCCGAGGTGTTCAGGGCGTCGCC
>SCTU01000003.1 GCA_004297315.1 Dehalococcoidia bacterium
GAGACCGCTGCTCGCCCTTCTTGTGGTCGTCTCCGCGGCCTCGATCGCCGCCTGTGGCTCAGAGAAGACGCCCAGCGACGGAAAATTTCGGGTCGTCGCGACGATCGCCCCGATCGGAGCCCTCGCGCAGGCGGTCGGTGGCGAGGCGATACAGCTCGACGTCCTCGTGAAGGCCGGCGTCGACCCGCACGAGTTCGACCTGAAGGCCGCCGACGCCCGGCGGCTGGCAAACGCCCAGGTGATCCTGCGGAACGGCCTCGGGATCGACGCATTTCTCGACAAGTCGCTGAAGGGCAACAAGGCCACCGTGTTCACGCTCACGGATGGGCTGACCCTCCGTGAGGCACCGGCCGAGGGCGGCGGGACCAGGCAGAGCAAGGACCCACACGTCTGGCACGACCCCCGCAACGACATCGCCATGGTGGACGCCATCGTGAAGGCGCTTTCCGCCGCGGCGCCCGACCAGGCCGCGACGTTCGAGGCGAACGGAAAGGCGTATCAGGAGCGCCTGCGGCAGGTCGACCGCGAGGTGCAGGGCATCATCGATGCCATTCCCCCGGCGAACCGCAAGATGGTGACCGACCACGACGCGGTCGGCTACTTCGCTGCGCGCTACGGCATCACGATCGTTGGCACTGTCATTCCGGGCACCTCGACCGTCGCCGAACCCTCCGCCGCCGACATCGCCGCGCTGGTGGAGACGATCCGCCGCGAGGGAGTGCGCGCCATCTTCGCCGAAAGCTCCGTCGACCCGAAGGTCGCGCGCCGCGTGGCCGAAGAGACCGGAGTGAAGATCGTGGACGACCTCTTCGCCGACTCCCTCGGCTCTGCCGGGACTGGAGCGGACACTGTGGACGGCATGCTGCTTTCAAATGCTCGAAAGATCGCCGACGCGCTGAAATAGGCCCGGCCGGTTGCGGGGAGACGGGATATCCTCGACGCGGCGGGAGGATGGAGAAGGCCGTTGGACGGCATGCGTTCCTTTGCCCGCCCCCACTCACGACGGCTACGCGGCAGGGCTGCGATCGCGTTCGCGTTGTTGACCGCGCTCCTTGTGGCCTGCTCCGATGAGCCGCCCCCGGCCGCGATGGCCACGGCACCGCCGGCGGTCACAGCCGCGGCGACGCCCTCGCCACCACCGCCCACACTCCCGAGCCCCCAGGCCACGGCGTCCGCCGCCCGCGTCGAGAGCACCCCTGTTGCGAAGGCCACGCCACGCCCAGCGGTCGCCCCGACCTCTGGCCGCTGGATCGACGTCGACGTCACGCGCTTCACGGTGAAACTGATGGACGGAAAGCAGGTCGTGCGGGAGATCGGGCCGGTGGGCGTCGGCGCCCAGATCGACACCGGCGTATACGAGTCCACGCAGACCGGGCTCTTCCACGTCTACAACAAGACCGCCGGGCTGACCTACGACGCGCCGTACGACACGTACATCGACTGGTGGGTCGGCTTCGATCCGGACAAGGCGAATGGCTTCCATTCGTTCCTGCTGGACGCGAAGGGGAACGTGGTGAATGCCGCCACCGGCCGGATCTCAAACGGCTGCATCCGCACGCACGACCCAAAGGCGGTGTTCGAGTTTGCCGAGGTCGGGATGCCCGTCTTCGTCCACGCCTAGCAGGGGCTACTAGCGCCCGCGGCGGCGCTCGCGGTCGGCGTAGGAACGCACGGCGCGCAGGAAGTCGATGCGGCGGAACTCCGGCCAGAAGACGTCGCAGAAGTAGTACTCGCTGTATGCGCTCTGCCAGAGCAGGAACCCGGACAGCCGCAGCTCTCCCGAAGTGCGGATGATCAGGTCGGGGTCGGGGATGTCTGGCGCGTAGAGGTAGCGGCTGATCTCCTCTGGCTCGATCCCGCTCGCGATGCCCTCGAGCGAATCGCCGTTGCGGATGCGGTCGGCCAGCATGCGACGGACGGCGTCCGTGATCTCTTCGCGCCCGCCGTATCCCACGGCCACCAGCAGTTCGTACGGGCCGTCGTTCGCCGTGGCCTCCTCGGCGCGGGCGATGGCGTCCTGTGTGGTCTGCGGAAGCAGTTCGCGCCGCCCGACCATCCGCACACGGCGCCGTCGAGCACTGGGCGACGCGCCCTCGCTGAAGGCGGCGACCTTCTCCTCGATCAGGCTGAAGATCGCCTTCAACTCGTCCGGGCCGCGCTTGAAATTGTCCGTCGAGAGCGCCCACAACGTGACCGCCGGGATCTCGAGGTCGTCGCACCAGCCGACGAGTTCCTCCACCTTGTCCGCACCTCGTCGATGGCCGTCGGTGACCTCGGAGAGTCCGGCCTTCCGCGCAAACCGTCGATTGCCATCCAGGATCACGCCGACGTGCTGCGGCAGCGGCCCGCGGCGGATCGCACGGTCGAGTTGCCGCTCGTACACGCGATAGACGATGTCGAGGACGGGAGCAGCCGGACGCCGCAGGAGCGCGAGCAACGTCGCGGTAGATTCGCTGTCGGCTGGCATGAGCCCAGCATATCGCGCTGGGGCCGCAGGCGGTCGCCCGCTTGTTACTGTGGATCGGCCGCTCCGCCCCACCGGAGGATGTCCATGCATGTTCGCGTGTACCGAGACGGTATCAGCGGTGTGCTGGCGGTCGCCCTCGCGCTGGGGATCGCGGAACTGGTCGCCGGATTGAGCGGCGCCGTCGCCCCCGTCATCGCCGTCGGCGACCTGCTGATCGATCACGCCCCCGGATGGACCACCCACCTCGTGATCGACATCCTCGGCAAGAAGGACAAGCCGGCGCTCGTCCTCACGGTGACGCTTGTCACGCTCGCCGCGGGGGGCGCCGCCGGCATCCTTGAGCGGTCGAGGCCACCCGCAGGCCGGACGGTCCTCGCGTTAGTCGGAATTGCCGGCGCCATTACCGCCGCGGTCGACACGCCCGCCGCCTCCTTCCAGGGGACGCTCCTCGCCGCCGCAGGCCCGCTCGCCGGCGTCTTCGTCGGGTGGCAGGCTCTGCGTCTGCTCCTCCGCGCGGGGACGCCCGGACCGGCCACCGCCACAGCCGAAGCGCAGCCGATGACGCGACGGGTGCCGGACCGGCGGGCGTTCCTCGGGTTCGCCGCGGCCACCGCGGGCGCCTCCGCCGCCTCGTTCGCGGTGGGGCGCCGTATTTCCGGGGGCGCCGTGGATGTCGAGGCCCAGCGCGAGTCGGTCGCGTTGCCTGGTACCGCGCCGACGCCGGTCCCCGGCGCGATCGCCCTCGACGGCCTGTCGCCCCTGATCACGCCGAACCCTGACTTCTACCGCATCGACACCACGCTCATCACTCCGCGCGTCGACCTGAAGACGTGGCGTCTGAGGGTCACCGGCATGGTCGAGCGCCCGCTGACCATCACCTTCGACGAATTGATGGCAATGCCCGCGCGGGAAGAGATCATCACGCTCTCATGCGTCTCGAACGAGGTCGGCGGCGACCTCGTCGGCAATGCGCGCTGGCTCGGCACTTCGCTCGCAGACCTGCTGACGCAGGCGGGCGTGAAGCCCGGCGCGACGCAGATCGTTGGCCGCTCCGTCGACAACTTCACCGTGGGCTTCCCGACCGAGGTCGCCTTCGACGGCCGCCCAGCGCTGGTCGCCTACGGCATGAACGGCGAGGCACTCCCTGGCCCGCACGGCTTCCCCGCGCGCCTCGTGGTCCCGGGGCTCTACGGCTACGTCTCCGCGACGAAATGGCTCACGGAGATCGAACTCACGACCTGGGAGGCCTTCGACGCGTACTGGATTCCGCGCGGGTGGTCGAAGCGCGCGCCGATCAAGACGCAATCGCGGATCGACGTGCCGCGCGAGGGCCGCACGGTGAAGCCCGGCCACGTGCCGGTCGCCGGCGTCGCGTGGGCCGGCAATCGCAGCGTGAGCGCCGTCGAGGTGCGCGTGCGCCGTCGCGACGGAGACGCCGACGCGCCCTGGCTGCGCGCCCGGCTGAGCGATTCGCTTTCGACGAACGCATGGCGTCAGTGGGTAGTCGAATGGGACGCGGAGCCCGGCGACTATGTGATTGAGGTGCGCGCCACCGACGGGCGCGGCGACGTGCAGACGGGCCAGGCTCAGCGTCCGGACCCGGACGGCGCGACGGGGTGGCATCGCGTCAACGTGCGCGTGCGCGCCTGACCGCGCTTTCTTTGGGGTAGCCGTCTGCGCCGGAGGCGGCCGGTACAATACGGCGCGATTCGTTCGCGCACCCACCAAGTCCGTGCGCAGACAGTGAGAGTCGATGTGCCGATCGTCGCCGTCCCCGAGGCCGGCGCCTCGTTGCCTCCGGGGCGGCCCGGCTCCAACCGGATCCTGCAGTACGTCTTTGACTGCCGCTGGCGGTACCTCGGCGGCCTGGTCGCGCTGATCGTCGCGACGGTCGCGGCGCTGCTGCCGCCGTTCGTCGTGCAGCGCGCCGTGGACGACCTGCGCGACGGCGTCGCGGCCGCGTCGCTCGCCCGGTACGCACTGCTCGTCGTGCTCTTCGCCGGCATCGAGGGCATGCTGCGGTACTACTCACGCATGGTCGTCTCCGGCACCTCGCGCGTGATCGAGTACCGGCTGCGCGACGACCTCGCACGGCACCTCATGTCGCTCGACCACGGCTACTACGTGCGCGCACGCACGGGCGACCTCATGTCTCGCGCCACCAACGACCTGCAGGCCGTCCGCGACGTCCTCGGCCCGTCGCTGGTCGACCTGAGCCGGATCTTCGTCGTCTCGATCGCCGGTGTCGGCTTCATGCTCTTCATCGATGTCCGCCTGACACTGATCGCGCTCTTGTACCTCCCGGTCGTCATCGGCTTGATGAGCTACTTCGAGACCAACGTCGAAACCCGCTTCCGCGAGGTGCAGGAGCAGCTTTCGCTGCTCACCGACCGCGCCCAGGAGAACGTCGCCGGCATCCGCGCCGTGAAGGCCTACGCCCAGGAGGAGGTGGAGGTCGCCTCCTTCGCCGCCGCCAACGAGGTGATGCGCCGCCGCTCGATGCGCCTTGCGCTCTATCACTCCGGCCTTCTCCCTGTCATGGGCGTGCTCACGGGCGCGGCGACACTGCTCGTGCTGTGGGTCGGCGGTCACGACGTCGCCGCGGGGCGCATGACAATGGGCGAGTTCGTCGCCTTCAACTTCATCCTCGCCATCCTCGCCAACCAGCTCATGGCGGTCGGCTGGGTCGTCGCCACGGCCCAACTCGGCGCGGTCGCCATCCGGCGCGTCAACGAGGTCCTGCGCGCCGAGCCGGCCGTCCGCGACGGTCATGCCGTCGCGCTCCCCTCACCGGTCCGCGGCGAAGTCGAGTTCGTGGACGTGAGCGTCGCCTTCGACGGCCGCGAGGTCCTGCACAACGTGGACCTGCGCATCCCGGCCGGCGCGACCGTCGCACTGGTCGGCGGCACCGGCGCGGGCAAGACCACACTCGCGAGCCTGCTTGTCCGCCTCACCGACCCCTCCGGCGGCAGCGTGCGGCTCGACGGCCTCGATGTGCGCGAATGGCCGTTAGACCGGTTGCGCGACGCCATCGCGTTCGTCCCGCAGGAGGCCTTCCTCTTTTCCGACTCAATCCGCGAGAACATCTCCTACGGCCGCCCGGGGGCGGCGGACGCCGAGTACGACGCCGCCACGCGCGTCTCGCGGCTCTCGAATGACCTGCAGGACCTCCACGCCGGCCTCGAGACGACCATCGGAGAACGCGGCGTCACACTTTCTGGCGGGCAGAAGCAGCGCGCCGCCCTCGCGCGGGCGCTGCTCAAGCAGGCGCCCGTGCTCGTGCTGGACGACGCCCTGTCACACGTGGACATGCAGACCGAGGAGCAGATCCTCCACGGCCTGCGCGAGGTCATGCGCGGCCGCACGACGATCCTGATCGCGCACCGCACCTCCACCCTGCGCGAGGCCGGCCTCATCGCGGTCATCGAAGGCGGCACAATCGTCGAGCGCGGCTCGCATGAGGAGTTGATCGCGGCAGAGGGCGCCTACGCCCGCATCTACTACGAACAACTGCAGGCGGAGCGCCGGGCACGTGAGCAGGCGGCAGTGGACCTCGGGAGTGACGGGGCGTGACCTTCTACGAGGACGAGTCCGCCATCGGGAAGGTCTACGACCGCCGCATCGCCGCCCGCCTAGGCGGCTACGTACAGCCGTATGCGATGCCGCTCGCCATCGCCGGCGTGCTGATGCTCGCCGTCGCCGGCCTCGAGCTCGTGCCGACGCTGATCGTCCGGCACGCCATCGACGAACAGATCGGGAAGGGGCGGACGGACCGCCTCCCGGTGCTCGCCGCTGGCTATACCGCCGCGCTGCTCGCGTCGTTCGTGATCCGCTACGGGCAGGCATACCTGATGGCGTGGGTCGGACAGCGGGTCGTCGTGGACCTGCGCATGGAACTGTTCCGGCATCTGCAGCGCATGTCGATCTCGTTCTTTGACCGCAACCCCGTCGGCCGCCTCGTCGTACGGCTGACGGGTGACGTCCAGCAGATCGAGGCCGTCATCTCGCAGGGGCTCGTGCAGATCCTGACCAACCTTCTCATGGTCAGCGCCATCGTTGTCGTGCTCTTCGTCCTCGACTGGCGGCTCGCAGCCATCATGACGGGCTTCCTGGTGCCGCTGGTCGGGCTGGTCAAGGTCTTCGCCGCCGCCCAGCGAGACGCCTACCGCGAGCAGCGCATCTGGATCGCCCGGATCAACGCCTACCTCAACGAGATGATCAGCGGCATCGCCATCGTCCAGCTGTTCAACCGGCAGGCCCGCAACCGCCAACTCTTCGACGAGCGCAACCGAGGCTCGCTCGACGCGAACCTCCGCGTCTTGTTCTGGTACGCCGTCTTCGATCCGACCGT
Source organism: Dehalococcoidia bacterium (assembly GCA_004297315.1). Taxonomy (GTDB): domain Bacteria; phylum Chloroflexota; class Dehalococcoidia; order UBA2979; family UBA2979; genus SURF-43. Next base: position 6,819 of record SCTU01000003.1, read on the forward strand.
CGCGCTCTTCGGCGCTGCTACCACCGGGACGATCCTCTGGTATGGCGGTGGCCGCATCGCAAGCGAGACGCTGACGCTCGGCACGCTCGTCGCGTTCATCGCCTACATGCAGCGCTTCTTCTGGCCGATCCGCGAACTCGCCGAGCGGTACACGATGCTCCAGGGCGCGATGGCCTCCGCCGAGCGCATCTTCGGGATCCTCGATCAGCCGGAGGAGGTCGTCGATTTGCCCGACGCGAAGCCGCTCGACGAGGTGCGCGGCGCGATCCGCTTCGACCACGTCTGGTTCGCGTACCAGGGCGAACACTGGGTCCTGCGCGGCCTTGACTTCTCGATCGCACCGGGTGAGCGGGTCGCGATCGTCGGCCCGACAGGCGCGGGCAAGTCCACGATGATGTCGCTGCTGTCGAGGTTCTACGACGTGCAGCAGGGCGACATCCTGGTGGATGGCGTCTCCGTGAGCGCGCTCCCGCAGCGCTGGCTCCGCCGCCACGTCGGGATCATGCTGCAAGACCCTTGGATCTATACCGACACCGTCGCGGAGAACATCCGGCTTCGCGACGCCTCGATCTCACTCGACCAGGTACGCGCCGCCGCTCGTGCCGTGGGCGCCGACCGGTTCATCGAGGCGCTTCCCGAACAGTACGAGACGCCGCTTGCCGAGCGCGGCGCGAACCTTTCGACGGGACAGAAGCAACTGATCGCACTCGCGCGGGTGGCCGCCTTCAACCCGGAGATCGTCCTCGTCATGGACGAAGCCACCGCCAGCATCGACCCCGAGACGGAAGCCACCATCCAGCGCGGGCTCGCAGAGTTGATGGTCGGGCGGACGGCGGTCATCATCGCCCACCGCCTGAACACGATCCGCGCCGTGGACCGCATCCTCGTCCTTCACCACGGAGAACTGGCCGAGGACGGCACGCACGAGCAGTTGCTGGCGCGGGGCGGCATCTACGCGCGGCTGCACGAGGTGCAGTTCAAGGACGGCGGCACTCGGGCGTAGGCGGGATTACCGCTGCGGAGCGGGGCCCACCGTCGCGCCCGGAACCCAGCGGGCGAGCCCGGGGATGCGCACGTCCTGGGCGGGGATGCCGTTCTCGATCGCGTCGAGGGTGACCGCGGCGATCCGCCGCCCGAGTTCGAACGAGTCCACGTCGATCACGGCGAGAGGCTCCGCCTTCGCGCCGGACCGAATACGTGAGTCCGTGAAACTGATCACGGAGACATCCTCCGGGACTCGTTTGCCCGTCGCCCGGACCGATTCGATAACTTCGCCCACCTCGTCGAAGGGCGCAAGGAAGACGGTCGGGGGTTCCTCAGACGACAATTCGCTCGTCACGATCTCGCACAGCGACATCCCCGTATCACGCGAAGAGCGCCGGCGAATGTGCATCCCGACCGCCTCGGTCAGGCGGTCGAGGTTGCGGCGGCGGTTGGTCGGCGGCGTCCAGAGGATGCCGTGGGCGATCAGCGTTATGGCCCGGTGTCCCAGCCCAGCAAGGGCCGCAAACGCCTCGGCGAAACCCGACGATGTGTCGGCGGAAACGACGGGCATGCCTGGCTCGCCCGGGATCGACCGGAGCGTGATCGCTGGGATTCCCGCCCGGATGAACGGTGCGAGGTACGTCGCTAGGTTGCCGTGCGGCCAGCTCAAGATCAGACCGTCAACTCGCTGTCCGTAGAAGTGCTGGAAAAGTGCCGGGTACAGAGAGCGGTCGCCCCGCGCGCTGGTGACTGCTAGCGAGTACCTCGCCTCATGCGCCGTCGCCCCCAGACCGTCGATCAGGTCCAAGGAAACCGGGCTATTCAGCTCGTGGAAGAAGACGCCCAGCGTCATCGTCCGGGCCATCCGGAGCCCGCGCGCCGCCTCGTTCGGGTGGTAGCCCAGCGACTCCACGGCGGAGCGGACACGCTCCTCCAGGTCGCCGCGGACGCGACGCGCCCCGGTCAGCGCCCGCGAGGCGGTGCTGACGGAGACGCCCGCCTCATTCGCAACATCCAGGAGGGTGACGGGACGGGGACGTTCGGTTGCCATGCAGAAAAAGGTATCGCACGGCCGCCGCATGGTCATCACCGCCCT
>SCTU01000046.1 GCA_004297315.1 Dehalococcoidia bacterium
GGCTCGGCTTCAAGATGGCGCTGGCGCCCTCGCACGCCTGGGCGCCGGACGTCTACGAGGGCGCGCCGACGCTCGTCTCGACCTTCCTCTCCGTCGCCTCGAAGGCGGCAGGGTTCGCCGTCGTGCTGCGGCTCTTCTACACCGGCCTCGGCGGGGGCGACACGTTCGTGGCGCAGGACTGGGGCAAGATGTTTGGGGCGCTCGCCGCACTTTCGATGATCGTCGGGAACACCGGCGCCCTGCTCCAGACGAACGCCAAGCGGCTGCTGGGTTACTCCTCGATCGCGCAGGCCGGCAACATCGCGGTCGGCCTCGCCGCCGTCGCCGCGGGCAGCACGGCGGGCCCCAGCGGCGTGCTCTTCTTCCTCGGCAGCTACGCCGCCACGAACATCGGCGCGTTCGTCGTGGTGAGCATGGTCACGGAGCGCTTGGGTTCCGAGCAGATCGCGGACTACGCGGGGCTGCTGAAGCGCTCGCCTGTGGCGGCGGTCGTGCTCTCGCTCTGCCTCGTCTCGCTGACCGGCATTCCGCCGACCGCCGGGTTCATCGCGAAGGTCTACATTTTCAACGCCGCCGTGCAGACCGGCGAGCGGTGGATCCTTGCCCTCGTTGCCCTCGCCGTCCTGAATACCGCCATCTCCGCCTTCTACTACCTGCGCTGGGTGCGCACGATCGTCCTCGACGACCCGAAGGACGCGGCGCCGCTTCGCGTCTCAAGCGGCGTGCAGTTCGTGCTGGGTGCCTCTGCCGCGGGCGTGCTGTTCCTTGGCCTGGCCCCCTCGCCGCTCATCCACGCCGCGCAGGACGCCGCCGCCGCGCTGCTGTAACGCTGTCGAGGCATGCCCGCCGCCCGTTATCCCCTCGACATCCGCGTTGCGTCCGCTCAACGCGGCCAGGTCGACCTCGTCGAGCTGCGGCGTCTCGTCCGTGACGTCTTGCGCGATGAGGATCAGCCGGCGGGGACAGCGCTCGCGCTGCGCATCGCGGGAGACGCCTTCCTCCGGGAGTTGAACCTCGAACATCGAGGGGTGGACGCGCCGACCGACGTCCTGTCGTTCCCCTACGACGAGGGTGAGGCGGTCCCGGTGCCCGAAGGGTTCGAGGACGAGGAGGGCCGCTACCTCGGCGACATCGCCATCTCGCTGGAGATGGCGGCAAAGCAGGCGAAGGCGGCGCGCATCACCATCGACGAAGAGGTGCAGCACATCGTCCTCCACGGCGTCCTGCACCTCCTCGGCTACGACCATGAGACGGCCGCTGAAGCACGCGAGATGGAGGAGCGCGAGGAGCGCCGCCTCGGCACTCACATCCACGGCGGGCCGAAACGCCGAGGGCCCGCGCACGTCGACTGACGCCGCCCCCGCCTGACCCCTCGCGAGGCCCGCTGGTACACTCGCCTTGCGCGTGCGGAACTCCCCTCCGCGGCTTGGGAGCCCAGTGGCCCAGGAAGTCCTCTACCGCAAATGGCGGCCGCGTCGCTTTGCCGACGTCGCCGGCCAGGACCCCGTCACGACCACGATGCGAAATGCCGTGGCCGCCGGGACGCCCGCGCACGCCTACCTCTTCTGCGGGCCACGCGGCACGGGCAAGACGACAACGGCGCGCATCCTTGCGAAGGCCGTCAACTGTGCGAACCCGCAGGTGGGCGAGCCCTGCGAGGCCTGTCCCTCCTGCATCTCGTACAACGAGGGCCGGGCCATCGACCTGATCGAGCTCGACGCCGCCTCGAACCGTGGCATCGACGAGATCCGTGACCTGCGCGAGGGCACGGGGTACGCGCCAGCGGCCGGCCGCTACAAGGTCTACCTCATCGACGAGGTCCACATGCTGACCGACGCGGCGTTCAACGCGCTGCTCAAGACCCTCGAGGAGCCGCCGCCACACGTCATCTTCGTGCTCGCGACGACCGAGGCGCACCGCATCCCCGCCACGATCCTGTCGCGCTGCCAGCGCTTCGACCTGCGCCGGATCCCCGTCTCGGCGATGGTCGATCGCCTCGAGACGGTCGGCGCGGGCGAGGGCCTGACGATGGCGCCCGGCGGCTATGAGTTGATCGCGCGGCAGGCCACCGGCTCGCTCCGAGACGCCGTGAACCTCCTCGACCAGTTGATCGCGTTCCACGGCACGACGCTGACGCTGGACGACGTCCGCGCCGGCCTCGGCCTCGTCGTCGACGACCGGGCGGCGGGGCTGGCACGCGCCGCCGTCACGCGTGACCTCGCGACCGGCCTCAGCCTGCTCGCCGGTGCGCGCGATGACGGCATCGAGGTGCGCGCCTTCCTGCGCGACGCGGTCGCTGTCCTGCGCAGCCTGCTGATGTTCAAGGCGGGCGCTGGCGACCGGCTGGGTCTAGCGGATGTGCAGGCGGACGAGGTCGACACAATCGCGGCGGGCGCGTCCGTGGCCGAGGTCGTCGCCGCCCTTGAGGCACTGTCCGCGGTCGACTTCGCGGGCGACGCCTACGACTCCCTGCCAGCCGAGATCGCCTTCGCGTCGCTGTGCACCGGCGCCGCCAATGCCCCCGCGGCTGTGCCGGCGCCACCGCCGTCCAGCACCGCTCCGCGGCCTGCCGCTCCCCGCGCCTCGACGCCCCCGCCGCCACGCACGCCCTCGACCCCCGAGGCTGCGCCCGCTCGGCCTGCCCCCCGGACGACGGCAGCCCGCAAGCCCTCAAGTCCGCCGGTCGCGCCCGCGCCCCCCGCGGCACCCGCGGCGTCTGCACCTGCGCGCGAGTTCGCTCCCACGGGGGGAGGGGAACTGACGCCAGACCTCGTCCGGCTGCGCGAGGGCTGGGACGCCGTCCAGGCGGCGATGCGCGGCTACTCCCGGCCCGTGGGCGCGCTGTTCGCGATCGCCTACCCGAAGGCGGCGGACGGCGAGCGCGTCGAGGTTGGGCTGCCGTTCCCTCAGCAGGTCGACAAGGCGCGCGACCAGGACGGCGGGAAGGTGCTGCAGGCGCTGACGGTGGCAGTCACAGAAGCGCTCGGCCACCCGGTGCAGGTCGGCGTCGTCCTCTGGGCTGAACTCGCGAACACGGGGAACGTCCCCTCGGCGCGGCTTGCGCGTAGCCACCTCGTCGAGGAGGCGCTGAAGCAGGGCGCCGAGCCGATCCAGTGAATGAGTTTCGTGACCTCTCCGGCGGCGCGTCGCCGATCGCGCGGCTCGTGGATGCCTTCCACCGGCTGCCGGGCATCGGGCCGAAGAGCGCGCAGCGCCTCGCCTACTACGTCCTCCGCGCTCCTGAGGAGGAGGCCCGCGATCTCGCCGAGGCGCTGATGGAGGTGAAGCGCTCGGTCGTCCTCTGCGAGCGGTGCCAGAACGTCACCGCCGAGAACCCCTGCCGCATCTGCTCCGACAAGGGGCGAGAACGCACGATCATCTGCGTGGTCGAGGAACCGCTCGACGTGGTCGCGATCGAGCGTACCGGAGGCTTCCACGGGCTCTACCACGTCCTCCACGGCGTGATCTCGCCGGCCGACGGCGTTGGGCCGGAGGACCTGAAGATCGCCGAACTGCTCGCGCGCATCCGCGATGTCGACCACGACGTCGCCGAGGTGATCGTCGCCACAAACCCGAACCTCGAGGGCGAAGCGACCTCGATGTACCTCGGGCGGCTGCTACGGCCGCTCGGCATCCGCGTGACCCGGCTCGCGCGCGGCCTCCCCGCCGGGGCCGACCTCGAATACGCTGACGACGTGACACTCGGG
>SCTU01000047.1 GCA_004297315.1 Dehalococcoidia bacterium
CGCTCCTCACGCCAGGCCGTCATCGAATTGCGCTTCACGATGTTGTAGGCGGCCTCGCGGGTCATGCCGGACTCGAGCAGCGCGTTCAGCACCTTCGAGGAGTAGATGAGACCCTGCGTGCGCTCGAGGTTGCGCAGCATCCGCTCCGGATAGACGACGAGGTCGTCCATCACGCCGGTGAAGATGTAGAGCGCGTAGTCGAGCAGGCCGCAGGCGTCCGGCAGGATGATCCGCTCGGCACTCGAGTGCGAGATATCGCGCTCGTGCCACAGGGCGACGTTCTCGAGGCCGGTCACCGCGTAGCCGCGCAGCGTGCGCGCGATGCCGCAGACCCGCTCGCACAACTCCGGGTTCCGTTTGTGCGGCATTGAGGACGAGCCGGTCTGGCTGCCCTCGTCGAACGGCTCCTCGGCCTCGAGGATATCGGTGCGCTGGAGGCCTCGGATCTCCGTGGCGAACTTCTCCAGCGACGCGCCAACCCCCGCGAGCACCTCGACGTAGAAGGCATGGCGGTCGCGCTGGATGACCTGCGTCGTCACCTTCGCGACCTCTAGGCCAAGCGCCGCACAGGCGTACTCCTCGACGCTCGGCGGGACCGAGGCGTGCGTGCCGACGGGGCCGGACATCTGGCCGACGGCGATCTGCTTCCGCGCCAGCGCGAGACGTTCCTCCTGGCGGCGGAGTTCCTCTACCCAGACGGCGAGCTTCATGCCGAAGGTGGTGGGCTCCGCGTGGACGCCGTGCGTCCGGCCGATGCAGACGGTGTCCTTGTGCTTGAGCGCCTGCCGCGCGATCACCTCGCGCAGCCGCACGACGCCGGCCGTGATGAGGTCGAGCGCTTCGACCATCTGGAGGCAGGTGGCGGTGTCCCAGACGTCATTCGAGGTGAGCCCGTAGTGGACCCAGCGCGACTCGGGCCCCAGCGATTCGGCTACGGAGCGCAGGAACGCCGTGACGTCGTGGTGGGTCTCCTCGATGTAGCGGTTCACCGCAGCGACGTCGACCTTCGCGTTCGCGACGACCTTCGCCACGTCCGCCGCGGGCGCGACGCCCTCGGCGCCCCATGCCTGGACGGCGGCGATCTCGACCTTGAGCCACAGTTCGAACTTGCGGTCGTCCGACCAGATCCGCGTCATCTCTGGACGGGAGTATCGAGGGATCATCGGCGCACCTCCGGGGAGTCGGGCGCTGCTGCGGCCGTCGCCGCGTCCAGGACGAGGTTAGTCGTAGTCATGCGCGAACTCCTCGCGGACCGGCGCAAAGACTTCGATCAGCCGGGCTGCCTCCAGCGCCCGCACGAAATGGGGCAAGCCTCCGGGGATGAGGTACGAGCCGCCCGCGCCGACCTCGCGCTCGGGCGCGCCGTCGCCGCCGACACGGAGCATGATGCGCCCGCTGGCGACGGTGCCGGCCTGCTCGTGCGGGTGCACGTGCTCGGGCACCACGGCGCCCGCGACGCAGTCGATCTGCACGAGCGTGAGGTTGTCGCCGGAGGCGAGCGTGCGCCTGGTGACGCCGGGGAACGCCTCGAGAGCGCGCATCGCCGACGCCGCGCGGACCAGTGGCTCGCTCATATCGCCTCGCCTCCACGCACGGTCGGTACGGCCGGGTCGACGCCGAGGATCGCCTGTGCGAACTCGAAGGCGACGCGGTTGCGCTCGTGCTGGTCGCCGAAAAGCGCGCCCGCGCCGTCGGCGGCCTCGACCTCGTGCGCGAATCGCCCGGACGCCACGTCGAGGGCGGCGCGGACCGCCGCGATCCGCGCCGGGTCCACCTCGGCGGCGCGGAGGTTGCGGATCTGGAACTCGCGGTTGCCGTTCA
>SCTU01000048.1 GCA_004297315.1 Dehalococcoidia bacterium
GGCTTCCTCGACGCCGAGCGTGCCTACCAGTGGGGGATCCTGAACAAGCTCGTGCCCGCGGAAAACCTCGAGGCTGAGGTGCGCGGTCTGTGCTCCCAGATGCTGAAGAGCCCGCCGATCACGCAGTGGATCAACAAGCGCAACATGCGCCACGCCCTCGACAGCAACCTCGAGACGACCGCGGTGCTCACCTCGAACGCCGCCTACATCCTCGGCCAGTCCGAGGACGCCAAGGAGGCGCGCAATGCCCTCCTCGAGCGCCGCGACCCGGTGTTCAAGGGCGTCTAGAGCGAAACGAATTCGCCCGCGCCGTGCAAAGCCGCACAGTGCGGGCGAATTCCAGCCCCTAGTTTTCGGTGCTTCGGCTCTTCGAGGTGCTCTCAGCCTCGAAAAGAACCCCGCGACCGGCGCGGCTACGTCTTGACGATGATCAGCGTGCTGCTGAGCCCTGTCGGGAATGCCGCGTTGAATTCGGCGTTCACGAAGGACGGGGCGCCGACCACGTACGTCAGCAACTTCCCGTTGATCGTCGCGGACGCGGTGAGCACCTTCGCGGCCGCGCCGGCCGTGCCCAGTTGAGCCGTCGTGCCCGTGAACGAGACGATCGAGACCCCCGCAGGCGCGATCGTCCCGCCGGAGAAGGTGCCGGCAGCCCCTGCGGCGGGCGGGGCGCTCGTCTGCTGCATCTCGATCGCCGAGCCGGCGATCGGGCTGGCCGCAGCCAGCCCCGCGATCCCCGCGAGCATGTCCGAGATCGCAGAGGTCTGCAGGGCCTCCGCGTAGGACATCCGCATGGCGCCGACGGCGAAGGAGCCGACGCCGCTGTACGGGCCCTGGATACTGAACGGGCCGCGCGCACTGCTCGTGACCGAGCCGTCGTACTGCCCGCTCGCGATCACCGACTTATCGGCGAGGTTGTAGGTCCCACCTCCGCTGTGTGTGCCGGAGGCGGCGCCCCCGGTGCTGATCACCCACTGGCCGGAACTGGTGAACGTGCCGGAGGTGAAGGTTCCGGCGGCGGTGTACGTGCCGGTGACGACGAATGGTGTCACGCCCGGCGCCGTGATGTTGGCGGTGAAGGGGCCGCTCGCCTGGTAACTCCCGCTCTGCGTCAGGATGTTCAGCCCCGTGATCGCGACGGCTGCTGTGAACGAGACGTTCGCGTCGTAGGTCCCGGCCCGCTCAAAGAACTGCTGCCCCGACGTGACGCGCGCGGTGTAACTGCCGCTCATCGTCGCCGAGCCCGAGACAGAGTTGCTCGCGGGCGCCACCTGGGCGTGGGCTTCGCGACTCAGCCCGAGTGCGGCTGCGGAGGACAGGACTATGAGTGAGAGTGCCAGTAGCCGCGAACGGGACATGAGCAGCCTTCTCTCGGACCACGAGCTGAGGTGTCGGCCCCTCGAGCCCTCGATGACATGGTGCGCCGGGAGGGATTCGAACCCCCGACCGATAGTTCCGAAGACTATTGCTCTATCCCCTGAGCTACCGGCGCTCGTCCGCAGTTTAGCCTTCACTAGCGCAAGACGAACCGGTTCCGGCTGACCAGATCCGGATAGTTCCTCCTGAGCCAGTTGCGGGCTCCATCAATTCGGGCAAAGTGAGTAAAGGCCCTGAGTGCGAGCAGATCGAATGCGGCTGACTCCAACCAGTCCACGTCTTTCGTGAACCCCGCGATGACCCTCGCCCCCGTAGTCCGTTTGAATTGGTCCAACTCAGCATCCGAAACCTGCACCGTGCTGCACGAACCGAAGTACAAAGTCTTGCCTTGGGCCCTCTTCTCGAGCAGCCGTCCGAGGTGTTCGAGATCGATATGCTTCCGTCCAATCCGGATAGTGCCAGGGCTTCCGTGGAACGCAAAATATCCGACCTTCTCCCCTTCGATACAAAACACCCCTGCAGGTCGGTTCTTGGCGGTCATGTGTCTCCCTCCGTCTTGCGTATCATCGAGGTCATGGCAACCAGTCCCGAGTTCCCGCCTGAGGCCCGCGCCGCGTTCCGGACGGCGATGGACCTACACGCGGCGGGTGAGATCGATGCCGCGATCGAGGCGGCCGAGGCGTTGGTGGAGCGCTGGCCGGACTTCGGAGAGGCGCTGTCCTATCTCGGCCAGACGCTGGTGACGCGGAAGCGGCGGTTCGCGGACGGGCTCGCCGTCCTCGGGCGCGCGGTCGAGGCCTCCCCGGACGACCCCTACGTCCTGTATTCCGCGGGGTGGTCCACCGAGTTCGTCGCTGAGGAGTTGCGGCGGCCGAAGCGACCGCATCAGGCTGTCGAGGGGGCTGCGGCGCGGTACTACGCGGCGGCGAAGGTGCTGTTACTGCGCGCGCTCGCCCTCGACCCGGATGAGAAACTGCGCGGCGACGTGGAGGACATGCTGAGCGCGATCAGCAACGCGACCGGCGAGCCGTGGGACGAGGGGATGGTGGAGCGTGCCGCACCTCGACCTCGCTGACGGTTTCCGCCTCTACTACGAGACGCACGGCCCCCGCCCGTCCGAGGCCGCGCGCACGCCCGTCCTGCTGGCGCACGGCGCGGGCGGAAACGCGATGTCGTGGTGGCAGCAGGTGCCCGCGCTCGCCGATGCCTATCCCGTCATCACGTTCGACCACCGGGCCTTCGGCCGCTCACCCGACATCGAGGACGGCCCGGGCCGGGTCGCGTTCGGGCCCGACCTCCGCGCGCTGCTCGAACACGTGGGGGTGGAGCGCGTCCATTTCGTGGCGCACTCGATGGGCGGGCGCAGCGCGTTCGGGCTCCTCTCCCGCGAGCCCGCACGGTTCGCCTCGCTTGTGTTTTCCGGCACAAACGCGGGCTGCGTCGACGACCGCTACCGCGCCCTGCGGGCGCGCCTGGCGGAGGACGGGACGCTCGCCGGTCCGTTGCTGCGACGCGCGCTCAAAGAAGGGTTCGCCGCGGAGGATCCGGCGCTCGCCTACCTGTACGGCCGCGTCCGCTCGCTGAACCCGAGGCGGGCACCGGATTTCCTCGCGCCTACCGGCCGGATGGTGAACTACCGCGGTTCGACGGCCTCCCGCCTCGTCGAGAGCCGTCTACCGATCCTGTGGATTGTGGGCGAACACGACCGCGTCGTCCCC
>SCTU01000049.1 GCA_004297315.1 Dehalococcoidia bacterium
CTCCTTCGCGAGGACGCGCGTCAGCATCACCACCCCCGCCTTCGACACGGAGTAGATGCCGAGCCCGCCGGAAGCGCGCAGGCCACCCGTCGACGCGATATTGATGATGCTGCCGCCCTGGCCGTGCTCCAGCATCGCCTCGCGAGCGAGCTTGCTCAGGAAGAAGACCGCCCGGAGGTTCGTGTTCATCACCGCGTCCCATGCGCGCTCGTCGATGTTCACGGTCGGGCCAAAGACCGGATTCGTGCCCGCGTTGTTCACCAGGATGTCGATGCGTCCCAGCTGGCTCTTTGTCTCGGCGATGAGGTTTTCCAGCGAGGACATCTCGCGGACGTTCGTGGGTACCGCGATCGCGCGGTGGCCGAAGCCCCGAATCTCTTCGAGCGCGTCCTGGAGCGATTCCGGCTTGCGCGCCGCGATGCACACGTCCGCGCCTGCCTCGGCTAGGCCGAGGGCGATCCCGCGCCCGATGCCGCGACTCCCGCCTGTCACAATGGCTACCCTGCCCGAGAGTGAGAAGTCGGCGACGGTCATCGGTCCCTCTTTCCGCAAGCACGAGAATCCCGGCGATGCTACTCGGTTGGACTCTTGGGGCGAGATGCGCGTGGACCGGCGGCGTCCTCCCGACCGTCGACCGCGGCGCTGCTTTGGCGAGTTTCTAAGAGATACGTCTGCTACGATTCGTAAGGCATTATCGTGCTTCGGGGGGAGTCGATGGCCGGCGAGCATGAGCGTCTGGGGCAGTCCACGCGGTTCGACTCCGCCGCCGCGGTATTTGCCGTCGACCTTCAACAGCACTTCGTGAGCTGCACACCGGCAGCAGACGCCATCTTGCGCCGCGCCGGTGACGGCCTCCCCTGTTACGAGGTCATGCGCGCCCTTGACCCCCGCAACGGCGACCGGTGCCGTCCCGACTGCGCTGAGGTCGCGGCCGCGCGTCGCGGAGAGACGCCGACGGGCTCGGTGCTCTGGAACCCCTCGTGCCTGCGTCCACGGTCCATCGCCACCCTCGTCCAGGGCCAGAAGGGACAACCGCCGGTCATCATTCATGTCGTCCAGCCATCGGAACTGCCTGCGCCCGACGTCTCGGCACCCCCCGCGGAAGGCCTCACGGAGCGTCAGGTCGAGGCGCTCCGGCTGCTGGCTGACGGGCTGGCGACTCGCAGCATCGCGCATGCGCTCGGGGTCAGCCCGGTGACTGTCCGTAACCACATCCAGACCGCCATGGAACGGCTCGGCGCCCACACGCGGCTCGAGGCGGTCATGCTCGCCTCGCAGGCCGGCCTCCTCTAGGACTCGCCCTCGCGGCCCCCGCCCAGACGGCTCGATATCGCCACCGTCAGCACGAGCGCGAACGCCAGCGGCACGCCGGCGATCAGCGTCGGGATCGCCGTGTGCCAGATCCCCGGACGTGCCAGCGGCGCGATGCCAATGCTGCCGCTTGGATGGAACGAACAGAGGAGCCCGGCCGCCCCCAGGAGCGCGGTCGTGACGGCAATCCGGACGGTGTGGCCCGGCGGGACGGTTGCAGTGCCGACCCGGTGGACTGAGACATCCTCGTTCCGGATGGCGAGCGTGTCGCCTCGGCGGAGTTCCAGCCGGTCGGGCAGCGTGACGTCCGGCCGGCCCGCCGCCACGGCCTCCGCCGCGCCCTGCGGCACGACCAGTTCCACCGTCCGCGTGCCCGGCAGCAACAGCCACCAGCCCAGCGAGATGCCCCAGGCCAGCGCGAAGCACGCGGCCACCATCGGCCCGTACCGGCGCGCCGCGGGAAGCGCACGCGTCGCGAGACTGGAGCGGCGCTCCGCCTGAGCGGCGACCGCCACCGTCGTCGACTGTCCGGTGAGCGCCGCCCTCACTTCACGAGATACAGCGCCGGGTAGAAGAACACCCAGACCACGTCCACGAAGTGCCAGTACATCACGACCCCGGACACCGGCCACGTCGCGGCGCCGCCGAGGAACCGGCCGCCACGCGAGCGCACCCAGATGAGGGCGAGGAAGAAGACGCCCGTCGCGACGTGGAACGCGTGCATCCCGGTCATCGAGAAGAACGCCGTGCCGTATGCCTCCTTGCGCGAGAACTCGGCCTCAGACCACTCGAACGCCACGCCCGACAGGAAGAGCAGCCCCATCACGACGGTCGCGAGGAGCATCGCGCGCCCGTGGCGGAGGTTGTTGTGCTCGAAGGCTGTCTCCGCGCGGTACGCGGTGAGCGACGAGAGCAGGAGGAGTGAGGTGATGGCGAGCCCGAGCGTCTGGTCGACATGCGGGCGGGAGGTGCCGACCATGTAGAACCGCGCGGCCGCAAACAGCGCGAAGAGCAGCGAGTCCGAGAGGAAGAACAGCCACAGCCCGAGCCGGTTGATCCGGACGCGGTGCAGACGCTCCGCCTCCGAGTGCGGTTCGGCATGGGGGATGGCAATCACTGTTGTCACGAGTGGGCCTCCTCGCCTCTCCACAGCCGGTAAACGTGCATGAAGTACAGGGTGATCGCCCAGCACTTCCCGACCGCCGCCGCCGCGAGCAACAACACGAGGGCGGCGGACGAGTCGAGCGAGACCGCGACCACGTACTCGATCCCGGTCAGGAGGCCGAGAGCGAGGAACACGATGAAGCCACGCCTCTGGGCCGCCGCCTCGCGGAGCCCGCGTGATGCGGGAACGTTGACACGTATCATCAAGACGCCATCCTCTCCAGGCGCGCTTTAGCCTCGCGTGCTTCTCCCGTCATCCACCACCGCCTGCCGGTGCTCCCGGCTCGACCCAGCGCGCGTGCGCAGGGGCGCCGGCCACGCCGTAGTCGTACGGCGAACCGACGATCGTCGGGATCTCGTCGAAGTTGTGGACTGGCGGCGGCGAGGAGACCTGCCACTCCAGCGTGCGCGCCTGCCACGGGTTCGCGACCGCCTTCGGCCCGCGCAGCCACGAGTAGACCATGTTCGCTGCGAAGAAGATGAACGACGCGCCGAGGAAGAAGGCGGCGCCCGAGATCCACGCGTTCATGCCCTCGTAGGCCGTCGGGTAGTCCGCGATCCGCCGGTTCATCCCCTTCACGCCGACCTGGAACATTGGGATGAACACCGCCTGGAAGCCGATGAACATCATCCAGAAGTGAATCTTCCCCAACGTCTCGTTGAACATCCGGCCCGTCATCTTCGGGTACCAGAAGTAGAGCGCGGCGAACAGCGCGAAGATTTCTCCGCCCACGATCGTGTAGTGGAAGTGCGCCACCACGAAGTACGTGTCGTGCAGGTGCAGGTCCGTGGGCACGTCGGCGAGGTAGATCCCCGTGATGCCGCCGATCGTGAAGTTGAAGACGAACGCCAGCGCGAACAGCATCGGCGTGCGCAGCCACAGCCGGCCACGCCAGATCGTGCCCAATGCCGAGAGGAAGATGAGGCCGGTCGGGATCGAGATGATCTCGGTCAGGATCAGGAACGGCGCGTGCAGGTATTCGCTCATGCCGCTCGTAAACATGTGGTGCGCCCACACGATGCCCGAGACCGCCACGATGCCGAGCAGGGCCCCCACCGCCCAGCGGTAGGCGTACACGGGCTTCCGCGACATGTGCGACAGGACCTCGAGGACGGCACCGAACGCCGGGACCACCATCACGTAGACCGCGGGGTGGCTGTAGAACCAGAAGAGGTGCTCGTAGAACACCGGGCTGCCGCCTTCCGACGCGCGGAAGAACGAGGTGCCGGCCAGCCGGTCGAGCAACCCCATGATCAGCGCCGCCGCGAAGGCCTGCGTGAAGAAGAACGCGATGAGCGCACCCGAGAAGGTGCCCCAGACGAAGATCGGGAGACGCCCCCACGTCAGCCCGGGTGCGCGCTCGTAGATCACCGTGCACAGGAAATTGATGCCCCCGAGGATCGAGACCAGCCCAAAGGTGATGACTGCGAGGTTGAAGAGCACCTGGCCGGACTTGTTCAGGATCGACAGCGGCGGGTATGCCGTCCAGCCGCTGTCCCAGCCGCCCATGAACACCGCGATCAACAGCAGGATAGCCACCGGCGGGGTCAGCCAGTAGGACAGCGCGTTGAGCCGCGGGAATGCCATGTCCCGCGCGCCGATCATCAGCGGCACCACGTAGTTACCGAACGCGCCGAGCACCATGGCGACGGCCACGGAGACCATTGTGATCCCGTGGAACGACATCGCGGCGTTGTACTGGTCCTCGTTGAAGAGTTGCATACCGGTGGACATGAGCTCGAAGCGGATGAGCATCGCGGTCAGACCTGAAAGCAGGAAGATCACGGCGAAGGTCACGCCGTACTGGATGCCGATGACCTTGTGGTCTCCGTTGAACTCGAAATAGCGCTTGACGCCGGTCGAGGGCGTGGCCGCCGTGCCCCCGAACCATTCCGTCGCCCAGAACTTCCACCCGCCCACGCCGAGCAACCAGCCGGTGAGGGCGAATGGGTAGGCGAGACTCCACGAGATCCCCATCGACCAGAACGGCAGTCCCATGGTCGTGCGCGCCGCGCCGACCAGGCTCACGCCACCCGCAAACCCGACCGCGCCCAGAATCAGCCCGAAGATGACCGGCATTACTTCACCGCCTTCCGGTCAGCCACCCAGCGTTCAAACTCCTCCGGCTCTACCACGCGGACCGGCGTGACCATCCTCGAATGCATCAGCCCGCAAAGTTCGGCGCATTGCAGCCGGTAGGCGATGTCGGTGGTGCCGTCGCCGAGTTCGGTCGGCGTGAGGAACACGCGACCGGTCTGGCCCGGCACGGCATCCAGCTTGAGACGGAACGCCGGGATCCAGAATGAGTGGAGGACATCGGCCGCTGGGGCCGTGATGTTGAACTGCACCCGCTCGCCCCGGGGCAGGACGATCTCGGAGGCGCCCGTGACGGTGACCCCCTGCTCGGGGTACTCCACCATCCACAGCCAGCGTGCGCCCGTCACGTTGACCTGGAGGTCTGCCGTCTGGTCTCGTCGCAGTTCCGCCAGTCCGGTCAGGCCCGGAAACACCATGACCACGGCTGCGAGGGCGGTGCTGGCCCCGAACCAGACCTTCGGGACGGCATTGGTGCCCCGGATCGCCTCGCCGTCCGCAACGGGACGACCGTGCGAGCGGTGGGTGACGACCGAAGTCACGAGTCCCGCGATCACGAGGCCGAAGATCGGGGCGGCCATGTACGTCATCACCCGGAACGCGTCGTCGACGGTCTTTGCCGCATCCGCCCCGGCAGTAGGGAACGGGTCCATGATCGCCGCTCCAACCAGGGAGGCGGCCGTGACGACCGCCCAGACCACGACGGCGACGACCAGATCCTTCTTCATCCGCTGCTCCCCGGGTCGAACAACTCAAATGAGGTGTGGCGACACTAGGGAAATAACACCAGAGACGCATGGTGCGTACGCACCATGCGTCTCTGGTGCGTCAGGTGGTTACCTCTGGGAAGGACTGGCGGCGCGGGCCCCCACCGTTGGCGTCGCCTTCGTTCCAGGAGGACCGATGATCGCCCAACTTCCGCGTCCGGACGAAGCCACACGCTTCGATTCCGTCGCACCCGTCTTCGCCGTCGACCTTGACCAGCGCATCGTGTGCAGTACACCCGCAGCCGACGCCATCCTCGGACGCGGTCCTCGCGATTCGCTCTCCTGTTACGACATCATGCGCGGCCTGGACCCGCGCAACGCCACTCGTTGCCGCGCCGATTGCACCGAGGTCGTCGCGGCGCGGCGCGGCTGGACGCCCAGAGGCTCCACCCTTTGGGACGCCGCCTGCCTTCGCCCGCGCACGGTTACGACGCTCGTCGAGGCGCGCGAGGGCGTGCCGCCCGTGATCATTCACATCCTCGGCGATGCGGAGCCGGCGCCGCCCGTCCCAGATTCGGAACCGCTGCCTGGAGGACTGACGCGCCGCCAGGTCGAGATCCTTCGTCTGCTCGCGCGTGGCACCTCACCTCGCGCCATCGCCCTCGCTCTCGGCGTGAGCCCGGTCACGGTCCGCAACCACATCCAGACCGCTATGGAGCGCCTCGGCGCACACTCCCGGCTCGAGGCCGTCATGCTCGCCTCCCGCACGGGAATCCTTTCCTAAAATCGCGATTCCTCTGCGGGCCGCCGCCCCTTTGGCTGCGGACGGGTGGAGCGTGTTTGCCTGCCCTGCTATAAATCCTTACGGGCCATGGTCTGGCCCGCGTCGACTGCCCCAACGCAACGGGACGACGCATCAACGACGTTGGAGGAGGACGAGCGAAGATGATGTTGAAGAAGCGCTACCGGCTGATGGCAGCCACGGGACTTGTTGCCGCGCTGCTGCTCGGCGCGTGCAGCAAGAAGGAAGAGGCCCCGAAGGCCGCCACCAAGGCCGCCGCTACTGCGACCGCCGCCGCCACGAAGGCTGCGACCGAAGCGCCGAAGGCGACCGCTACGGCGACCGCCACTGCCACTGCCACTGCGAGCGCCACCACTGCCGCCGCGGCGCCTGTCGCCGTGACGATCAAAGAGTTCACGTTTGAGATCCCGGCCACCGTCAAGGGTGGCGAGGTCACCTTTGCCGCCAAGAACGGCGGCGCCGCGCCGCACGAACTGGCGATCATCAAGACGGACGCAGCCGACGTGAAGAAGCTCCCCGTCAAGGACGGCCTGCTTGACGAGTCCGTCAACAAGCCGCTTGGCCGCACCCCGCAGATCGCGGCCGGCGCCAGCGCCAACCTGAAGGTCACGCTGACCCCCGGCAAGTACGCCGTCATCTGCAACGTCCCGGGGCACTACTCCCTCGGCATGGCGGTGCCGATCACCGTCAACTAGTCCCGCGCGTCCGGGCGGCGGGATGTCCCCACGACATCCCGCCGCTTCGGACATCCTCTCCCGCGTCACCGGGCGTTCGACCCAGACCGCGGAGGCCGGATGACCCGCTTCCAGGCGCTCACGCGCGCGACCGTTATCGCGACACTGATCCTCATCGCCGTGGGTTCCGTCGTCCGAACGTCGGGCTCGGGCTTAGGCTGCCCGGACTGGCCGCTCTGCCACGGACGCCCCATCCCGCCACTCGAGCGCACCGCCCTCATCGAGTGGAGCCACCGAACGGTGGCGTCGCTCACTGGACTGCTCATCGTCGCGCAGACGGCCTGGGCCTTCTTGCGATATCGCGTCGACCGCGCGCTCACCGGAGTCGCGCTGGCGACCGTCCCGTTGCTCGCCGTCCAGGCGATCCTCGGACGCGAGGCCGTCGTGCGGGAACTGCCGCCCGGTGTGGTCGCGGTGCACATGGTCAGCGCCCTGCTCCTGCTCGGCCTGCTCACCGTCTTGGCCGTCCTGGCCTCGCTGGGGCCTGCCCGAGTCCGTGACAGCGCTACCGCCCGCGCAGGGCTGCGTGCGAGCACACGGCTCCTCGTGATCGTGCTCGGCGCTGTCATGGCCCTCGGGGCATACAACCTTGCGAGCGGGGCCGGGTTCGCCTGTCCCGCGTGGCCCGGTTGCCCCGGCGCGCCGCTCCCGTTCCTCTCGGGCGATCGCCTGCAACACGTCCACTGGCTGCATCGACTGACGGTGGCTGGCGGCCTCGCCGTCGCCGCGTTGGTCGCCTGGCGTGTGCGCGCACTTCACGATGTGCCGAGGCCGATCGTGGGCGCGACGCTCGCCGTCCTGGCGCTCTACCTGCTCCAGGCCCTCATCGGCGCGGCGACGATCTGGTCCGATTTCGCCGGCGTGTTGCGAAGCGCCCACGTGCTGGCCGGGGCGACCGTCTGGGCGCTGGCCGTCGCACTCGCCACGGGCGCGCACTACGAACACGACCGCTTGCCGTCTCCTCGGCCGGCGCGACCGGTCGAGAGCGGGCGCCACGGATGAGCGGACCGGCCGACGAGGGCGTTGCCGGGCCGGACCTAACGCGGCCGGTATTCGTCAGCTACATCGAACGTGCGCGACGCAGGGCACTCGAGGCCGGCCGGACGCCGCATCGCTGGCCGCATTTCGCAGACGCCCCGCTCGCGCCGCTCGCGAAGCCGCTGCAGCAGGCGCGCATTGGACTGGTCACGACCGCCTCGTTACTGGAACCCGACGGCGGCCCTCCACCCGAGGGACGCCCGCCCATGCGGTATGCCGCACCGGCCGACCCGGCGCCGCACCGGCTGCACACTGCGCACCTCGGCTGGGACCGCGAGGCGACCCACATGGAAGACCTCGACTCATACTTCCCGGTCCACCGCCTGGCCGAGTTCCGCGCGGAAGGCCGCATCGGATCGCTGTCGCCCCGGTTCTACGGGACGAGCCTCGAGGACGACGGCGCGCAGATGGTGGCGTGGTGCCGGGAGGACGGCGTGGATGCCGTCGTGATGGTGCCGATCTGAGCGGGCTGCCACGAGACCGTGAGTCTCGTCTCGAGGCATCTGGAGCAGGCCGGGATCGCGACCGTGATCGTCGGGTCCGCGCGCGACATCGTGGAGCACTGCGGTGTCCCGCGCTTCGTCTTCTCGGACTTCCCGCTCGGGAACCCCTGCGGCAAGCCCTACGACGTCGCCATGCAACGCTCGATCGTCGGCACCGCCCTGGACCTCCTCGAAGGCGCGCGCCATCCGATGACGACCGTGCAGACGCCATACGCCTGGGACGAGTCAGGTGCCTGGCGCGAGGCTGCCTCCCGTTGACCGCGCGGTGCCGCAGCCGCTATCCGGCGGCTGCGGCTGCGTGCTCCGCCTGCACGGAGGCGCACAGCGGGTCCTCGGCCAGGTAGTTCCCATGCACCCCCATTGCGCGGGCGCGTGACCCGCCACAGAGGTCCGAGAACTCACAGCGACCGCAGCGCCCCTGCAACAGCGACGGGTCACGCAACTTCCGGAACAGATCGGAGTTGCGATACACGTCGCCCGCGTCGTGGGTGCGGACGTTCCCGGCCGGGACCTGGAGGAATCCCGAAGGGCAGATGTTGCCGCGGTGGTCAATGAACATGAAGCCCTTGCCGTCATTCACGCCGCGTGTCTGGACGCCTTCCGGTGCCTCGCGTAACTGGTAGCCCGCTCCGGTGAGCCGGACCGCGCCACTCGACGACTCGCGCACCTGCCGGAGCACGGTGCGGCGGAACTGCGGCGCGGCGGTCGTCCGCACCGCGAACGGTGCGCGGCGGCTGAGGTCCGCCAGCCACCGCCACGACTCCTCTGCCTCCTCCACGCTCACCATCGCGTCCGCCCGCCCCCGTCCCGTGGGGACGAGGTAGAAGACGTTCCAGACGCGGACGCCGCCCTCGGACATCAGGTCGGCCATCGCGGCCATATCGTGGATGTTGTGCCGCGTGATCGTGGTGCCAACTTGCACCGGCATCCCCAGCTCACGCAGGCGGACCAGCGTTGTGATCGCGCGTGCGAACGTGCCGTTCACTCCGCGGAAGGCGTCGTGCGTGCGCTCGTCCGGGCCGTCGATGCTGATGTGGACCATCTGCACGCCCGCGTCTCGCAGCGCGCGCAGCCGCTCCAGCGTGACCAGCGCCGTCGTCGTGGGCGAGACCGCGACGCGGAGCCCGCGCGCCACCGCCCGCTCCACGATGGGCAGCAAGTCACGCCGCATCAGCGGGTCGCCGCCGGTGAGCACGAGCACCGGGGGTGCAAGGTCAGCGAGCTGGTCCACAACGCGGAAGGCCTCTTCCGTGTTCAGTTCCTCCGGGTGCGGCTTCGGCTGTGCCTCCGCGCGGCAGTGCACGCACGCCAGTGCGCACGCTCGAGTGATCTCCCATGCCACCGTGAACGGCCGCTGGTCAAGGTCGATCGAGAACAGTTCCGGCTTCCCCGCCGCATACCGCAGCCCGCCGGCGGGCGCGGCACCTTCCTGACCTGATGTGGATGGACGGCCGGTGGCCGCTGCCTCTTCGACGTCAGGCACGGGAGGCCTCGCCGACACGTCCCGCCACTTCGTCGTCGTTGAGGTAGCAGAGCGGGTCCATCGCCCACAGGTCGCCGGTAGTGGCCTCGGCGCGCGAACGGAAGTTGCCGTTGCAGACGTCGAGGAACGCGCAGCCCTGACAGCGCTCCGGGAGCAGCGCCTTGCGGTCGCGCAACTGCTGCACGAGCGGCGGCGGGTCGTCCCGGTAGATGCTGCTGAAGGGGCGCTCGCGCAGGTTCCCGAGCGGGCGCCAGCGCCAGAACTGGTCGGCGTACACGTCGCCATTGGGCGCAACGCAAGCGATCGCGATGCCCGACTGGTTTCCGCCGTTCCAGCCCAGCAACTGCCGGACGCTCTCGGCCCGTTCCGGCTGGGTGCGCTGCAGGTGAAGGAGGAGGAACGCCGCGTCCGCGTGGTTGTCTGCGGTGAGGACGTCCACCGGGAAGCCCTCCGCCGCCATCTGCTGCGTCTTGGTGAAGATCAGCGAAACGGCGTCGCGCGACTCCTCGGCCGACGGCGCAAAGCCCTTCAGGCGGGCGCCACGGCCCGTGGGGGCCAGGTGGTAGATGCAGAGGCGATGCACGTCCCGCTCGCGCATGAGCTCGAACAGCCACGGCAGGTCCTGGATGTTCGAACGTGTCAGGGTGTAGCGCAGGCCCACCTTGATGCCTTCGCTCTTGCAGCGCTCGATCGCGGCCATCGAGGCATCGAACGCGCCGAGCATGCCGCGGAACTTGTCGTGCGTTGCCGGGCGGCCGTCGATGCTGATCCCGACGTACGAGACGCCGACCTCGGCCAATCGTTTGGCCATCTCGTCGGTGATCAGGGTGCCATTCGTGGAGAGCACTACGCGCATCCCGCGCTCGCGCGCGTGCGCCGCGACTTCCAGCAGGTCGTGACGTCGCAGCGGCTCCCCGCCGGAGACGAGCAAGACCGGTGAGCCGAGCGCCGCGAGGTCGTCCACCATCGCGAACGCCTCTTCCGTCGTCAGTTCGTCGGGATACTTCTCGTCGTGCGAGTCGGTGTAGCAGTGGGCGCAGTGCAGGTTGCACGTACGCGTGGAGGTCCAGACCACCACCGGCCGCTTGTCCTGCGAGTAGTGCAACAGGTTCGACGGGAGGCGGCCGCTATGCCGCCCGTAGCGCAGCGCATCGCCTTCGGTGACTTCTCCGTTGAGGAGTTGAGATACCCCCAGCATGGCTGCTCCCATCCATGACGAACTGTGCTTGCAAGTCACCCTAAGCATCGCCTTGGGGGGGGCCATCCTGCCACCACCGAGGGCCTCTCATCGTTCGTACGAGGCGCGAGATTTGCGCGAAAACGCCGCCACGAGGCGCGACGGCTCGGCGGGCTCCATCAGGCGATTCCGGTTCCCTCTAAGGACGGCTCAGCGACGGGCGGACGCGAGTTTTGCGCGATTCGGCGACCCCGGGCGACCGATTACGACAGCGCGCGCTTCACGGCGTCGGCAGCCCGCTCGTCCAGTCCCAGGCTCAGCGCGGCCTCGCGTCCGGCGGGGCTCATCTTCGTCCACGTGCGGCGAAGCGCGCGGGTCGCCTGTTCCTCCGTCACCCCTTCGAGGAACGCGGAGAGTCGCAGTTCAAGGAAGGCGAGGCTCACCGCATCCTCGTGCGTCTGTGCCTCCGGGTCGCGTTTCACAGCGCGCTTCTGCAGCAGTTCCGCGACCCGCCGCTGCGTCTCCTCCGGGTAGCCGGCGGCCTGCATCAACTCACCCGCCGCGCGTCCGTGGAAGTCGTACAGGTAGGTCCTCCATGCCAGGTAGCCCTCACGCGTCCGCGGGTAGGAGGAACGCTCCACTTCCCAGCGACGGAGGTGATGCGCGCGCGCGGCGATCTGCAGCGCCTCGGATGCCTCCGGCTGGATCTGCAGGACCCAGGCGTGCGCGCGCTGTCCTTCGATCAGCGCTCTCGGCTGCGCCGCGCCGGCGAAGGTGGCGCGGCTCGGGTCGTGCGCGTTCGCGGCGTCGATCTCCGCCAGCACGCGCTGCAACCGAGGCTCCCGGCCGGAAGTGTGCGCGTCAGTCTCGGCCACGGTCGTTCTCCCTCGTCATCCGCGCCTGATACGCGCGCTGCTCGTCGCCCCACCATGTCTTCAGGTAGGTGAGCACGGCGCGCACCTCCTCGGCGCTCAGGCGGTCACCGAACGCGGGCATCTCCTGCCGCGCGCCGCCCCCGCGCATGATGACCGCCGTCAGCCGCAGGTCGGAATGGTGCCACGTGTGTCCCTCGTCCGTGTGCGGCGGAGCGCCCACGATGCCGCCGGTACCGTCTCGTCCTCCGTGGCAGCGAAGGCACTGCGCGTTGTAGATGGCGGCACCGAGGCGGACCTCCGTGGCGCCCTCGCTCAGGTTAGGACGCCCTGTCTTTGGCTGCCCACCGCCCAGCAGAGCATCGACAGCCGCGGACATCTCCGGACGGGTCATCCCGCCGACCCGCATCTCCGCCACCGTGCCGTCGGCGGAGACGAACACATGCGTCGGCAGGCCGACCACCCGATAACGGCGCGAGACGTCGCCCGCCGGGTCGAGACCCACGGGAAAGTCGTAGTTCGCTGACGACATGTAAGCGGCGACGTCGCTGCGCGACTCGTCCATATCGATAGCGATGAACTTGAGCCGGTCACCAGCGCCCGCGCGCACGACCTCGATGTCCGGGAGTTCGGCGCGACACGGGGGGCACCACGAACCCCAGAAGTTGATCCACACCGGCTGCCCGCGCATCGCGCTCAGCGTGAACGGGGCTGCCGCCAACGTCTCGACGGTGAAGTCCGGCGCTTCTTGCCCCACGCGCAGCGCCTCGGCGGATGCGCCCGCCTTGCCGTCCGCCCGCTGGACGATGATCCACCCCACGCCGAGGATCAGCGCCAGCGAACACGCTGCCTGGAATATGACGCGCCGCGTCGCACGCTCGGACCAGCGCGCGCGGACGGCTTGCATGAGGCGCATCGTCTGTCCCTCGCCGGCTATGCCGGCCGGGGCGAGGTGGGTCTACCGGTAGGCATGGAGCCCCGTCAGGAAGTAGTTCCCGAAGTAGGTCAGCATCACGGAGGCAAACCCGATGAGGAGCAGGACCGCACCGCGCCGCCCACGCCAGTTCCGCAGCGCACGCGTGTGCAGGTAGCCGGCGTAGATCAGCAGCGTGACCAACGCCGCGGTCTCCTTCGGGTCCCAGCCCCAGTACCGTCCCCACGCGGCGTTCGCCCAGTACGCGCCCAGGATCAGCAGCAGCACCATGAACGGGAACCCGAAGGCCACCGCGCTGAACCCGATCTCGTCCAACGTCTCCAGCGAGGGGAGGGAAGGCCGACGCAGGCGCTCCTGCGCGAGGTAGAGCACGCCCGCGCCGAAGGCCACGGTGAAACACGAGTAGGCCATGACGCCCACGGTGATGTGCAGCATCAGCACGTTGTTCTGCAGCGCCGGCACGAGCGGCTTGATGTCCGAGGAGACGCTGGCCGCGTAGAGCAGCATCGCCATCCCCACTGGCAGCACCACCACGCCCAGCGCACGGCTGTGGTAGCGCGCGTACGTCA
>SCTU01000050.1 GCA_004297315.1 Dehalococcoidia bacterium
GACCTGGACCAGCGGATGGAGTACTTCGACCCGAAGACGCGCCCGGTCGCGCTGTTCTGGGACTGGGAGGCGTTGATGCAGACGCCGCTCCAGCTCATGCGATCGACGGCGACGACCACGTTTACGGGCGCACTCTCCGGCCTCGCCGGCGAGGACATGAACCCCCTGCTCGAGGGCGACCGCCTGCACATCTTCCGGCTTGCCCATCGCGCCTACGAGCGACTGGTGGACGAGCCCGAGAGCATCGCGCCGCGCATCGACCTCTGCACGGCCGCGTTCCTCGGCAACCGCGCGGACGATGACGACCAGGGACACCGCGGGAACCGGCGCGCCATCGCGGGGCCCAACGCCTTCGGCGGCAACTACGCCGTCGCCACGGCGCTGCACATCCGCTACCCCGAGGTGTGGCAGGGCGAGGCGACGTGCGTCCTCGTGCCGACGGTCGCCCGAC
The DNA here is from genome assembly GCA_004297315.1 of Dehalococcoidia bacterium. Lineage (GTDB taxonomy): Bacteria > Chloroflexota > Dehalococcoidia > UBA2979 > UBA2979 > SURF-43. The sequence continues at coordinate 452 of SCTU01000050.1, forward strand.
GGGCCACGCCGACCGCCGAGGCGGCACAGCGCGTCGCGACGGCGCTGGGCGTGTGGAAGGACGGCATGACGCCGCGGCAGGCAGCGGACGCCGTGGCCGACGCGCTTGAGGCGCTCTACAAGAAGGTGGGCATGCCGACGCGCATCCGGGAACTGCCGGCGGTCTCGAAAGAGGACTTCCCGTCGCTCGCGAAGGAGACCGTCAAGGTCTTCAACTTCAACCCAGGCGTGCGCGCCGAGGAAGAGGCGATCCACGCCGCGATCGAACTGCTGGAGGCCGCCTGGTAGGCGGCCGCGGAGGGCCTCGGACTGACTACAGCGGCGGGGCGTCGCGTCGCGCCGGCGGAGAGTCGTCGGTCGTCGGTAGCGCGCGCGTGCGCCACGCGGCGACGCGCTTGAGGTAGGCGACGTGCGTCCGGCGCGCGCGGTGAAACAGCACGCCGAACGCCGCCACGGCGGTGAGTCCGAGGCCGCCGCCGCCGGCCATCGACCACGATCGGACGGTCGCGTCCACGCCGGACAGCGGCACGAAGCCGCGGAGCACCACCGCCGCGACGAGCAATGAGCCGAGGGCGACCCCCCGCCACTTCTTCGGCGGGTGGACGAGGCGTTCGCTGGCGAACTCCGGCAGGATCAGTTGCGCCATTGTGACGATGCCCAGCGTGATCACGCCCAGCGCGAAGACGTGGCGGACCGCGTCGGCGCGCACGGTCAAGACCACCTCGTCGCGCACGAACGCGTCGACGCCCGTTGTGCCGAGCAGCAGGCCGGTGAGCGTGAGCATGACGAGTGTCGCGCGCAGCGGCCAGGCCAGCGGCTGCGAGGCGACGGCGAGGCGGGTCTCGCGCCGCCACCAGCCGAAGGCGCTGACGAGCGCGAGTATGGCAGCGCCGACGAGCACCTGCCCCGCGTCCGTCGGACGTCCCGCCTCCACTCCGAGGGTCATGAGAAGGCCGCCACCAAGCCAGAGCAGCAGGCCGCCCTGTAGGAGCACGAAGGCGGCGCGGCCCAGCCGGAGGGAGGGCTGCGGCATCCCGAAGAATGACGGGAACGAGCGCAGCCCCACACCGCTGAAGACGCAGAGCAGGAACCCGTAGAACTGCAGCGTCACGAGCAGTATGTCGCGGTCGTGGCGCAGGACGTTCGTGTCGCCTCCGGCGATCTGACCCAGCCAGATCGCTCCGAGCAGCGCCTGCACGACGAGCCAGACCATGCCGGCCGTCATCAGCAGGGCGTGCGGTGCGCCTCGGACGATCGAGGGCCACAGGGTCAGGGCGATCGAGGTGGCGAACAGCGCCGTCCCGGTCAGTTCGAGCAGCGCCCCAGCCATCATGAGCGCGGCGAACGGCATCTGCGTCGCGAGAGGCTGTCCAAGCGCACGGGCGAGCAACCCCGCGACGGCGCACCAGAACGCCGCGTCGACGAGCCTCGGGCGCACGAGGTGGCCGCCCCCGAACCGTGGCGCGAGCTTTGTCGCGACGCCGAGGACGAACAAGCCGGCGAACCCGATGACCTGCAGATGGCCGTGGACCTGCGCAAGCGCGACCCACGAGAGGCCGACGTGTCCGAGTGCCGCCTGGACCGGAAGCCAGACCGCGAGCGCGAAGCCACCGACGGTTGCGAAGAGCAGGGCGGCGTAGACGAAGCGGACGTGGCTGTCGGCGTCGTCCTCCTCGCGCGGCGGCGGCGCGGGCATCCCTCGTGGACCGTTCGTCACAATGCCTCCCGTTGGGCGCGCTGGGTTGCGCGCTCCATCAGTGGTGGCGGGCAGTCGAGTCGCTCCAACGCATTGGGCATGGCGCGCTCCGTGTGTAAGCCGAGTACCTCGGTGAGCCCCCGCGTGATTATGTATTGACGAGTCGGTGGATTGGATGATGGCATCTGGTGTGTAACGAGGCGATCTCTAATATCCCGTAACTGATTCGTCGCGACTGGCCGGATTGCATATCGACCGACAGGGGAGCCGAGATGAAAATCCCGAAGACGTTCTGGGCGCTTGCGCTCGCTGCCTCGCTTGCCATTCCAGCCATCCTGAGCATGCCGTCCACGGAGGCAGCAGGGCCGGCCACACTCGGCAGGACGAACTGGCAGGTGTTCCAGACGCCGTCGTATGTGAGCGGTATCGGCTTCTCAACTGCCACCCACGGAGATGAACGGTACTACGCCTACGCGCCGGCGATCCCCGGCGGCAGCGCATCGGGCTGGCAGAACTGTGGCCCCGGCGTCGTGCCGGGTGACCTCTGCTATGACGCGAACACGATCAACATGCAGCGTTCGTCGCGCCTGCCCGGCTGCTGGTCCTGGGCAGACTTCACGTTCTTCCAGAGCTTCGTCAGCATCCCAGCGAACGCGACGGTCACCGATTTCAGGGTCGTAATGGGGGGCGCCGACGACGGGGCCCGCGTCTCGATCATCAACTCGGCCTATCCCGGCGGATTCGTCTTCCCGGGAAGTTACATCTTCCTCGGCGGCGCCCAGTCGACGACCGACCTGGCGCCCTACGTGGTGAAGGGCGAGATGAACCGAGTCGTCATCACACAGGTCGACGACTGTGCCGTCGGGAACAACCTCGGCTACGCGGCGATCGAGCTGAATGGCACCGTCGTGCCGGTGCAGCCGAGCGCTGACCTGTCGATCGTCAAGTCCGGTCCGTCGAGCGCGACCGTGGGCGGCGTCATCGGCTACTCGCTCACGGTCACAAACCCCAGCGCCAACGCGGCGAACGGTGTTGTCGTGGCGGACGTCCTTCCGTCCAGCGTGAAATACGTCTCGTCGAGCGGCCCCTGCACGCACGACGGCGCCTCGAGCGGTGGCGTGCTGACGTGTTCCGGAATCAACGTCCCCGCGAAGGGGTTCGCGGCATTCGGTGGGGTCACCGTGCAGGCGCTGCAAGCGGGCACCGTCGTGAACACGGCGTCGATCACGGGCACCGGCACCCTGCTCGACCCAAACCCGGCGAATAACCAGGCAAGCGCGACGACGAACGTGGTCGAGCCGCCCGCGCCGCCGGCCCCGCCGTTCACGATCCCGGGCACGCTGCCCGTGAGCACGGCCAACATCTGTTTGCCGCCTTACATGGATCAGAACCTGCAGACGCAGTACTGGTGGGCCCGTGCTGCGGGTGGTGGACCGCTGAACGTCACGCTGTTCGGCGTGAGCGTGAATAGTGCCGAGTCGGGCGTGGTCTCGATGAAGGTTGTTGACCCCGGCAATGTGACCGTCGGCACGGCCAGCGTGCCGCAGCCTTCGACTGGCGAGATCGCTGCGCCGCCGGTCGTCGTAGCCAGCCCGGTTGCCGGCACGCTGTACCGGATCGAGGTGAAGGTCGCCTCGCCGTCGTCGGGCCCGACCGCCCGTCATTACCGGCTCATGCTGAATGGCGCGACGCTGGTTGGTACGGACAGCACGCTTCAGGCGCAGGCCGAGCACGAAGATGTCCGCTGGCGGGTCAACGTCGGCGCCTCTGAGCTGCTGGACATCGCCGTCTTGCCGGCCGCCGAGGCCTCCCTCACGACGGGCACCGTGAGCCTCATCCCGCCGGGCGGCGGTGCGCCAGCCGTAGTGGTGCCGCTGACCGCAGCCGGCGGCGTGGCCTCGGTCGCGAGCCCGGCCGCCGGCCAGTGGACCGTCGCAATCGCGGGGCTGGACGGGCACTATCTGCTCCGGAAGACGGGGGGTGCCGACACAGGCATCTACGCGGGATGGAACGCCTCGGGCTCTGGATCGCTCTCGATTACGGTGACCCACAACGGAGGCACCTATACCGCGCCGGTCTTGGTCCAGGTCGGCGACGCCGTCCCGTTCGAGGCGACCGGCACCGCTACGGTGCCGAAGCTCCGGGTGGGCCGCTACCCCGTGACGATCGTGGGTACCTCGGTCACGGCGACCGCGACGGTGACCTGTGACGGCGTGGCGGGCGTCACGCTCGACATCCCGAACAACCCGCCAGCCGCCGTTGACGATCCGGCGACGACGCCAGAGGACACCGCGGTGACCGTCCCGGTCCCCGCGAACGACTCAGACGTGGACGGTGACACGCTCTCCGTCGCTTCGGTGACGCAGGGCGCATATGGCACCGTGGCGATCAACAGTGACGGCACGGTGACCTACACGCCCGCGGCCAACTTCAACGGGACGGACACGTTCACGTACACCGTCTCTGACGGCCACGGCGGCACCGCGACCGCCATTGTGACCGCGACCGTGACGCCGGTGAATGACCCGCCGGTCGCCGGAGACGACTCCGCGACGACGCCTGAGGACACTGCCGTAATGGTCAGCGTCCTCGGGAACGACTCAGACGTGGACGGTGACACACTTTCCGTTGCCTCGGTGACGCAGGGCGCACACGGCACCGTGGCGATCAACGGTGACGGCACCGTGACCTACACGCCGGCGCCCAACTTCAACGGGACCGACACATTCACATACACCGTCTCGGACGGTTTCACGGCCGACGAGGCCGAGGTCACCGTGACTGTGGCACCAGTGAATGACGCGCCGGTCGCCCTCGACGACACGGCAACCACCGATGCCGGGACGCCAGTGACGGTCCCGGTCCTCACGAACGACACGGACATCGACGGGGACATGCTCACCGTCACCGCCGTCGGCTCTGCGGGCAACGGTTCCGCGGTATTGAGCGCGGACGGGACGGTCACGTACACGCCCGCGCCGGGATTCTCCGGCACAGACACGTTCAGTTACACGGTGGTCGACGGCAACGGCGGCGAGGCATCGGCGGTCGTGACCGTACACGTCAGCCAGTTCGCCGGCCTCGGGCGGATGACTGGTGGCGGCACGTACGCCACGGGCAGTGGGAAGACAGCGACGAAGCAGACGTGGGGCTTCACCCTCCACTGTGACGGCACGAAGGCGAACCTTGAGTTCAACGACCACACCACAGGTGGCCGCTTCCACCTCGAGGAGGTGTTGACCACCGTTTGCAGCGACGACCCGTCGATTGAGCAACTCCCACCGAGTGCGCCGTTGGACACGCTCTACATGGTGGGCCGTGGCCGCTGGAACAACATCCAGGGTGCGACCATCGAGGTGACGCTGGTCGATGGCGGTGAGCCCGGTACGGCGGACTCGGTGCGCCTCACCGTGTGGGCCTCGGACGGGTCAATCGTGTCCTCTGTCGCCGGCCGCCTGACTGGAGGGAATCACCAGGCTCACGAATAGGGAGTTCCTCAGGACGCCCGATCAGGAGGCCCTGGCACCGCCAGGGCCTCCTTGCGTCCGAGGGAGGCCGGCTCTGATCGCGCTCCGGGACAGGCACTGATAGGATGTGAGCAACACAGCCGAGGGCGCCACAGGCGCCGGCCCTCCCTCCGACGGGACAGACCAGCCACCGCGCAGCGCGAAGACGCGCGCGGGAACCCTCCAAATTCGAAGGAACTATGTGACTCCAGCCTTCCGCAGCCTGCTCAAGAAAGTCCTCGGCACTGAGCCCGAGGACGGTGACTCAGCCGACTCCGCCCCAACTCCAGCCACACACAACGGCGCGGCCGATGGTGCTCCGCCGCCTGACCCCGCACCTCACGCCGCACGTGACGACAGTGATGGCGAAGAAGACGGCTCGCCGCGTCGCAGGCGAGGCCGCCGAGGCGGGCGCAACCGACGCAACCGCACTGAAGACGCCACGCCCGAACCAGTGGCCCCACCTCCCTCCCCCGCCGCCCGCTCCGTGGCCGCACTCGCCTCCCGCCCCATCGTCGTCGCTCGCCGGCGCCCCGCCGGGACCCCCGCACCTGTGGCCGCGCCGGCTGAGACGCGCTCCTACGGCTGGGGCCGCCGCGTGGACGGTGACGACGCGCGCGAGGGTGACCGAGGGCGCCGCAGCAACCGTCGCGTCGTGCGCCCGCGCGACATGCAACACGAGCCGCCGCTCCCCGAGGACGTCGCATTCCGTTCACCGCCCGAGGGTGGCGACCGCACGATCTTCCCCGGTCGCCGCCGCCGCCCTCAGGGCATCCGCGAGGACGAGCGCGTCCTGCTCGCCGGGCCGCGAAGCCTCGGCGGCTGGATCGAACACAACATCCCGCTCCAGCCCTACGAGGCTTACATCCCCCGCCCATACGCGGTCGCTGTGGCGCTCGGCGTGCGCGACCCGTTCGCGCTCGTCACGCCGCAAGGCGTAGCGATCGAGCCCGACCTGATCCCGGCTGTCGACCCCGAGGCGATCGCCGTCGAGGTCGAGGCGATCACAGAGGCGGCGGTCACTCAGCCCGTCACGCAGGCCCAAGAGGGCGCGCCGCAAGCCGGCGACGAGGAGGCAGCGCGGAAGCGCCGCCGTCGCGGCCGCCGCGGAGGCCGCAATCGACGCCGTAACGCCGATGGCGTCACCGCCGATGACGCGACCCCGGACATCGATGCGGTGGTCGAGGAGATCGCCGACGAGATCGCGGGTGAAATCGATCAACTCGGCGGCATCGCTCCCGCAGTAAGCGAGTTCGACTCCATCGAGGCGGCCGAACCACTGGTGCCGGTGACGATCGATGCCAGCGTCCACGTTGTCGCACACGAAGGCACCGCAGAGGCGCTCGGATCTGTCGAGCCAGTGCGGCCACTGCGTGATCGTGTCATAGACGACGAACTTCCGCGTGTCACGCGCCGCCGCAGCATGCGGTCACCTCTGACGGCAGTCCAGACGGCGACCGAGCCCGCACGTGCTGACGTCAGGGCCGAGGCCCCCATAGCGAAGGTCGCGGTCGAAGTCGCGCCCGCTGCGCCGCAGCAGGCTGCTGCGACACCGGCCCGCCGCCCTCAGCCCGCGCCCGTGGCGCCTGCGGCGGTCGACCCGTCGACGTATCCGCAGGCGTTCGTCGCCCTCGGCGCGACGGAGCGGACGCTGCCGGCGCTCGCCTCCTTCGGTTTCCAGATGCCCACGCCGATCCAGGTGCAGGCGATCCCGGCGCTGCTCGAGGGCCGCGACGTGGTCGGTATCGCCAAGACGGGCTCGGGCAAGACTGTCGCGTTCGGCGTGCCGATGGTGGAGAAGCTCGACGCCGACCTCGGCGAGGTGCAGGGCATCGTCCTCGTGCCGACGCGGGAACTCGCGCAGCAGGTGCTTGAAGTACTCCAGTTGATCGCGGCGCCCCGCGGCATGCAGGCGATCGGCCTGCTGGGCGGGCACGCGATTCGCAACGACCTCCAGGCGCTCGAACGCCGGCCGCAGATCGTCGTCGGCACTCCGGGGCGCATCATCGACCACCTGCAGCGCGGCACGTTGTCGCTGCGCACCGTGACCTACGCCGTCCTCGACGAGGCGGACCAGATGCTCGATATCGGGTTCCTGCCGGACATCCGCCGCATCCTCAGTCGCACGCCGAAGCGTCGCCAGACGGCGCTGTTCTCGGCGACGATGCCGGGCAGCATCCGGCGCCTGATCTGGCAGTTCATGTCTGACCCGCAGCAGGTCGCCGTGGACGCGGAGTCGACGCCCGTCGACTCGATCGAGCAGATCTACTTCGAGGTGGCGCATCGCGACAAGGCGGCCGGCCTCCGTGAACTGATCGACCGCGAGTTGAAGGGCCGCACGCTGGTCTTCTGCAAGACGAAGCGGGCCGTCGACATGCTGGAGGCGAACCTCTCACGCATGGGTGTGCGCGTCGGCGCGTTGCACGGCGACATGGACCAGCGCCACCGTGACCACGTGATCGCGGACTTCCGCGTCGGCGCCCTCGACGTCCTCGTGGCTACGAACGTGGCGGCGCGCGGGCTGGATATTCCGGAGATTACGCACGTACTGAACTTCGACGTACCGCAGAACCCCGAGGAGTACCTCCACCGGATCGGCCGCACGGGCCGCGCCGGCCGCGAGGGCAAGGCGATCACGTTCGTCTCCGAGTGGGACATGGCCGAGTTCGATGCGATCCGCGCGGAGTTTGGGGAGAACCTGCACGAGGAGCGACTGGACCTCTACCAGCCTCGCGTCGCCCCTCGCGTGGTCACGCCCGAGCGCTCACCGGAGGCCGTCCCGGCAGCGGAATAGCCCACTCGACCGTCACAGCGGCCCGCGTACACTGACGCCCGGCCTTGCATTCGATGGTGTTTTGGACGAATCGGCGCGCGAGTGCCGGCAGGGGGAACAGGCGATGCGGCGACTCTCGATTGGCGTGAACTGGCAGGGCGCGTTCGACATGAACGACGTGATCGAGCAGGCGAAGGTCGCCGACGACGCCGGCGTCGAGCTTGTCTCGATCGCGGAGGCGTGGGGCCGAGACGCCTTCACGCTGCTCACGGTGGTCGCGCGCGAGACCTCTCGCATCAAGCTCGGCACCTCGATCGTCAACATCTTCTCGCGGACGCCGGCGGCGCTGGCGCAGCACTTCGCGACGCTGGACGAACTCTCGGGCGGGCGCATGCTGATCGGCATGGGCTCATCGGGCCCGCAGGTCATCGAGCACTTCCACGGCATTCCGTTCGACCGACCGTTGCAGCGGACGCGTGAGTACGTCGAGATCATCAACATGCTCCTCGCGGAGCAGCCGCTGAACTACAACGGCAAGATATTCAAGCTGGAGCGTGGCTTCACGCTGCGCTTCAAGCCGATCCGCCCCCACATCCCGATCCACATCGCCTCGATCACGCCGAAGAGCCTCCAGCAGACGGCGCGGCTGGCCGATGGATGGATCCCGATCTTCCTCCCGAAGCCGCAGTGGAAGCCGCAACTTGACTCGTTCTACTCGATGGTGGAGGCAGCGGGCCGTCAGCGTGCGGACGTCGACGTGCGGAACCCCAGCACCGTCGTGGTCTCCGAGAACCGCGAGGCCGTGAAGGCGGCCGAGGCCGGCAACGCCGCGTTCTACATCGCGCGCATGGGCGACTTCTACTACGAGCACTTCTCACGCATGGGCTATGCGGACGAGGCGAACGCGGTCCGTCGCGCCTGGGCGGACGGCGGCTCTTCCGCCGGCACCGCCGCACTCCCGCGCGAACTGGTCGAGGACCTCAGCACCGTCGGCTCCGTCGGCGAGTGCATCGACGCGCTCGACCAGGCCGCGGAGGCCGGGTTCACGCTGCACAGCGTGAGCGTCGACGAGCGCGACCCGAAGAAGCGGTACGAGATCTTCCGTAAACTCGCCGGCTAAGCCCGATGCGGCGGCAACGGACGCCGGGCCGGCCTCAGGCTTCCCCGGCCGACTCCTCCGCTGTGACACCGGCGTGCTCGCCCCGGTGACGTAGCCGTTCGACGACGGCTCCGGCCGCGCTTGCCGCCTTTGCTGCCTGGCCCACGGCCGCCTCCCGCGCCTCGTCGAGGCGGGGGAGCGACTCGCCGATCACCTCGCCGAGGTTGCGCAGCGCGTGCAGCGGACCGCCCGGCGGGACGCCGATGCTGTTCAACCGCGCCTCGCGGCGCTGACGGCGCTGGCCACCCTTCCCGCGCATCACCTCGGCGAGCGCCCGGCGCACGGCCGGACGCATGAGGCGCACCGCGGCCGTCGGGTCCGCCTGCGCGCCGCCCGCGGGCTCCGCGATCAGGCTGTCGACGACACCAAGCGCGAAGAGGTCCGCCGCCGCGACGCCGAGTGCCTCCGCCACCTCGGGCGCGCGGTCGCGGTCGCGATAGAGGATGGCCGCGGCGCCCTCGGGCGAGGTGATCGCGTACATCGCGTTCTGCTGCATCAGCAGGCGGTCTGCCCAGGTGAGCGCGAGCGCGCCACCGGAGCCGCCTTCGCCGATCACGACCGCCACGGTCGGCGTCGTGAGCGACGCCATCGTCGCGAGGCAGTCCGAGATCGCCCCGGCGAGGCCCGCGCCCTCGTCCGCGATGCCGTCGTGTGCGCCGGGGGTGTCGACGAACGTGACGAGCGGCAGGTGCAGGCGCTGGGCGAGGAGCATCAGCCGCTTCGCCTTGCGGTAGCCCGCGGGCGAGACGCGGCCGTCGTGCCGGTCGCCCTCGAGCGTGAGGTCGCCGCGCTCCTGGCCGATGAGGACGACGTTCGTGTCGCCGATCCGCCCGAGGCCGCCGACCAGCGCCGGGTCGTCCTCGCCGCTGCGGTCGCCGCGGAGCGGTACGAAGTCGGTGGTGAGCGCCTGGATGTAGTGCAGGGCGCGCGGCCGCCCCGCGTGCCGGGCGTGCTCCACGGTGGCCCACCCGCGCTCGAGGTCGCGCGCCTCAATGGCCTTCGGCAGTGACTCTAGGTCCGGCGCTGGCGTCGGGCGCAGCAGGTCGAGGACCGTAATCAGCACGTTGCGCAGCCCCTCCCGCGGCGCGACCAGGTCGACCAGCCCGCGCGCGTAGAGGTCTTCGGCGTAGAGCGTCTCGCGCTCCTCGCCGGCGTCGTGGACGGCACGCACGCGCGGGCCCGCGAAGCCGATGAGCGCGCCGGCCTCCGCGATCAGGACGTCGCCCTGCGTGCCGTACGAGGCGAATACGCCGCCGGTCGTCGGGTTCGCCAGCAGCGTGACCATTGGCACACCGGCTTCGTGTAGCCGCTGGGCTGCGGCCGCGGTCTTCGCCATCTGGAGCAGCGCGACCATGCCCTCCTGCATGCGGGCGCCGCCGGAGCAGGTCACGGCGAGGAACGGCGTCTTCGCGTCGCTGGCGCGTTCCATCGCATGCGCGACGCGTTCGCCGACCGCGTACCCCATCGAGCCGCCGATGAAGCGGAAGTCGGAGACAGCGACGACGACCGGTAGCCCGCCCACACGCGCCGTGCCGGTCAGGACGGCCTCGCGGCCCCCCGACTGCTCGCGCGCCTCCTTGATCCGGTCGGCGTACGGCCGGGAGTCCTCGAAGTGCAGTGGGTCAGGCGTCGCAATCCCGGCGAACTGCTCGGAGAAGGAACCCTGGTCGAAGAGCAACTCGGCCCACTCCCGCGCGGAGATCGAGGGGGGCGTCACGGGGTCAGCCATTGCGGGCCTCCATTCGGCAGGCGCCCCGGGCCACATCGTGGGACGCATACCCATTGTAGGCATGGAGGTGGCCCGAACATTGTGCAACCCGTCACCGGCGGGGTTACGGAGGCCTACGGCCCGGACGGCTTCCGGGCGGGCGGGGTGCCGAAGAAGGCGCGGATCGCCTCCACCGTCAGGGCGGGCTGGTCGTGATGCATCCAGTGGCCCGCACTCGGGATGACCTTCGTGCGCGAGTCGGGAAAGTACTCGTCCACCGGCCGGTTGTTGACCGTCCCCTGGCGCGACCACGCCCCGATCAGGTGGAGGACGGGCGCCCGGACCTCGCGCCAGGCCGCCGCCACATCCTCGCGCGTCAGTTCCGAGGGCGGGCGAGACCGCACCCACTGGTCGAACTTCCAGACGAACCCGCCGTCCACCTCGCGCGTGCCCCAGCGCGCCAGGTGCTCCGCCATCTCCAGTGTCAGCGACCGGTTTGCGGCGCGCACCCGCACGACGGCTTCCGCGAACGTCGGGTAGACCCGCGTCTCCTCGCGCTCCCACGCGCGCGCCTCCATCATCCAGCGACGGAAGCGCCGCGTGGTCAGCGGGCGTGGGTTGTCCTCCAGCCGTGCGCCCGCCCCTTCGAGGGAGACGATGCGGTCGAAGAGTTCAGGGAAGAGGCCGGCGGCGAGCAGTGCGATCTCGCCGCCGAAGGAGTGGGCGATCACGCGCACCGGCGCCCCGAGCCTCTCGATCAGGGCGACGAGGTCGAGGACGTGCTCTGTCAGGCTGTAGATGCTGCCGATCGCCCAGTCGGAGTCGCCGTGGCCGCGGAGGTCGCAGCCAATCACGCGATAGTCGTCCTCGAACGCCTCGGCGATGCGGTCCCAGCTGCGTCCGTGGTCGCGGCCGCCGTGCAGCAGGACCAGTGGAGGCGCGTCGTCCGCGCCCCAGACCCAGTAGGAAAGCCGCAGCCGTTGCGACTGGTAGAACTCTTGCCGCGGCTCCGCCACGCAGCCCCCTGACACCTCGCCGCGAGCGTATCACCGGGGCTGCCTCGCGCCGCGCGCGGGCGCGTTGCCGCCGCGCGACTCCGCCCGTAACGTCGGCGGGTGACACCCGAGGAACTCGCCGCACTGCCAGAGTACGTCCGCGCGCTGCTGCGCCCGGAGGCGTACCCGCACCGGCCTTCCGAGGTCACGCTCGCGCAGACGCACCTCTCCTACGTCTTCCTCGCCGGCGACCTCGTCTACAAGACGAAGAAGCCGGTCGACTTCGGCTTCGTCGAGCAGCTGGAGTTGGCGACGCGCGAGCGCTTCTGCCACAACGAGGTGACGCTCAACCGCCGCCTCGCGCCGGACGTCTACCTCGATGTCGCGGCGGTCGTGCGCCGGGCCGATGGCTCGTTCGCCGTCGACGTGCCGCCATCCGAGGGCGAGGTCGTCGAGTGGGCGGTGAAGATGCGGCGGCTGCCCGAGGGCGCAACCCTCGACGTGCTGGTGCGCGAAGGTCGCGCGCCGTACGACATCGCCGGGCGGCTCGTCGCGCGGCTCGTGCCATTTCACGAGGCGGCGCGGCGCGTGACGCCGGACCCGTCCTTCGCGGGGGCGGCGGGCGTGCGCGCGTGGTGGACACGTGAGTCCGGTGAGGCCGCGGGATTCGTCGGCTCTACGTGGGACGGCGAGGATGCCCACGCGCTCCGCACCTTCGTCGCCGAAACGCTGGAACGCGAGGGCGCCATCTTTGACGAACGGCTGGCGGCAGGCCGCGTCGTCGAGGGCCACGGCGACTTGCAGGCAAAGCACGTGTACGTGCTGGGGCCGCGCGTCGCAGACATTGTCATCGTCGACTGCATCGAGTTCAGCGAATGGTTCCAGTTCCGCTACCAGGACGTCGGCTACGACCTCGCATTCCTCGCGATGGACCTTGAGGCGCAGGGCGACCGTGGGGCCGCCGACGAATTCGTCGGGCGCTATCTCGCCGCGACGCAGGACGAGACGCTGCCGCTCCTGCAGCCGCTGCACCGCGCCTTTCGCGCCTTCGTGCGGGGCAAGGTCGAGTCGATCGGCGCGCACGCCGCCGAGGTGCCCGCAGCCCAGCGCGCGTCGCTCGCCGAGTCCGCGGCGCGCTACTTCCGCCTCGCCTCGTCCTACGCGGAACGGCGGGCGGGCCCCTGCCTCATCGTCCTCTGCGGGCCCTCCGGTACGGGGAAGTCGACGATCGGCGGGGCGCTGGCCTCGACGATCGGGGCGGCGATGATCTCCTCGGACGCGGTGCGGAAACGCCTCGTGGGGATCGACCCCCACACGCGCGTGCCCGAGGCGTACCGCGCCGGCCTCTATGCCCCGGAGATCACCGAGCGCACCTACGACGAGATGCGCCGCCGCGCCTCCGACCACCTCGCGGCCGGCCGGGCGGTCGTGCTGGACGCCACCCACAGCCGTCGCGAGGACCGAGCCGCGGCCGTCGCCCTCGCAAGAGCGGCCGGCGTCCCGGTCCGCCTCGTATCGCTCACCCTGAGCGACGACGCCGCGCTCGCCCGGATCGAGCAGCGCCAGGCGGGGACCCTCACCACCTCCGACGCCACGCCCGACGTGTACCGGCGCCAGGTGGAGCAGTTCGAACCGCTCCGACCGGCCGAGGGGCCGTTGCTGACCGTGGACGTGGCAGACGACGTATCGGCGCTCGTCGAGCGCATTGCGGAGGGGCTCCCACCGCGGGATTAATCCCGGGGCAACCCTCTAGCGTACGTAAGCGTCAGGCCGTACCCTCTCCCAATCGCCGTTGGACGCCCGACAGAAGAAGACCGGTGTGATGCCACTGAGCAGGCTGCGCAGCCTCAGGACGTTCGACTCCCTCACCATTCGCAACTATCGGTTGCTGTGGCTCGGCCAGGTGAGCACGAGCATGGGCCAGTGGATGGACCAGGTGACCCGCGGCTGGTTGATGTACCAGTTGACCGGGTCGGCTGCCGACCTCGGGTTTGTCACCGCGGCTCGTGGTCTGCCGCTCCTGTTCTTTGGGGTGATCGCGGGCGCGCTCGCCGACCGCTCCGGCCGCAAGATCCAGTTGGTCGTCGCGCAGACGACCAACGCCGGCCTCAACCTCATCCTCGCCACACTCGTGCTGACCGGGCTGGTCCAGCCGTGGCACCTGTACGCCTCGGCGCTGCTTGCCGGCACGGTGCAGGCGTTCCAGCAGCCGGCCCGCCAGACCCTCGTCAGCGACATCGTCGGCAACGACCGCCTGATGAACGCGCTCGCGCTGAACTCAGCGGCCCTCAATGGCGCGCGCGTGCTGGGCCCGTCGGTGGCGGGCGCACTGATCGCTGCGGTCGGCGTGAGCGGGTCCTACTACACGCAGGCGGTGATGTACGCCGTCGCGACGCTGTGGACGGTGCAGATGGTCGTGCCGGCACCTCACATGGACCGGGCAGGCCGGGCGCGGGAGCCGTTCCTGACCAGCATCCAGGCGGGGTTCGCGTTCGTCGCAAAGGAGCGGAACATCCGCTCGCTGATGATGCTCGCGCTCGGCCCCCTCACCTTCGCGATGTCGTACACGAGCCTGATGCCGATCATCGCCCGCACGGTGCTGCACGGCGACGCGCGCACGCAGGGGCTCATCCTGTCCTGCATCGGCGGCGGCTCGTTGATCGGCGCACTCGTCGTCGCGTCGATGCGGCGCTCTCACGGCTACGGACTGCCGATCGTGATCGGCGCGATGCTCTTCAGCGGCGGCGTCTTCGCGTTCGCCTCGTCGCACGTGCTTTGGATCAGTTGTGTCCTGGGCGTCGTCGTCGGCTCGTTCAACGTGAGTTACACGACGCAGAACCAGACGCTGCTCCAGGTGCTGGCGCCCCAGCGGATCCGAGGGCGGGTGATGAGCATCTACCTGCTGAGCCGGGGCACGGTCCCGCTGGGCGCTGCGGCGGCCGGCCTGCTGGCGAGCCGCTACGGCGCTGCTACGGCGATCCACATCATGTCTGGGGCGGCGATGGGCGTGATCCTCCTCGTCTGCGTCCTCCAGCCCCAGTTCCTGCACCTCAAGGTCCCGCTGACGCCGGATGGGGACGAGGGCGCCCCAAGGGGACACGGCCGGACGCGGTCACCGGAGGTCGTCTGACGGTTTCCCCTGCTCCGTGGCCTCCGCAGTCCTGATCGCGCCGGGACTTCCGACCGTAACGGCCTGCCGGTCCGCCCGCTATCGTGGTCATGCGAGGCGCCTCCGGGCGCCGGACGCAGGAGGCTGCCATGGGCAAGTTCACGTGGGTGCGCCAGGCGCTGGTTGGCCGGATGGGCGATGCGACGCGGATGCTTCCGTTCGTGCGCCCCGACCGTTCCCCGGGCGGGCCGATCCAGGTCGAGCGGCCGCATCGTTCTGCGCCACCGCCGCGGGAGGCCGCCGACGAGCCTGAGATGAAGCCACAACACCACGTCCACCCCTCCGACGACGACGCACGCCGCCAGATCAAGGGGTAGCGCGACTCTCCCATCGAAGGGCGTCGGTGGTGTAGCCTCGCGCCCGGCGTCGACATTCGACGCTGGCGGTGCGAGGAGCGCGCGTGCCTGAGAGCCTGCCACCTGATCTCGTGGCGCTGCGCGACCGCATGCGCGCGTTCGTCGAGGCCGACCTCCTGCCCCTCGAGGCCGGCCTTGAGCCGGACGCACCGGCGCCGTCTGACATCCGGCAACGTGTGCGCGCGCGTTCGAAGGAACTTGGGCTCTTCGGCATGACCCAGCCGCGTTCGGCGGGCGGCAGCGAGGCCGGCCCGCTGGCGATGGTGGTCGCGCGGGAGACGCTCGCCGCGGGGAACAGCAGCCTCGCGCGCTACGTCTTCGGCCCCGGGCCCGGCATGCTCGCGCGCGCGGACGGCGACCTGCGCACGCGCTACCTCGAACCCGTGCTCCGCGGCGAGGCCCAGGGTGCCTTCGCCTTCACGGAGCCGAGCGGCCCCGGCGCGCCCGACCGCGCGACGTGGGCGAAGCGCGACGGCGAGGCGTTCGTCGTGACCGGGCGCAAGTCGTTTGTAAGCGGCGGGGCCACGGCGGACTTCTACCAGGTCCTCGTCAACGTCGAGGAGGACGCCTCCGGACCTGGCGGCACGGCCGTACTGCTTGTGGACAGCGGCACGCCCGGCGTCACGATCGACCGCGCGTTCGAGAGCATCG
Source organism: Dehalococcoidia bacterium (assembly GCA_004297315.1). GTDB lineage: Bacteria > Chloroflexota > Dehalococcoidia > UBA2979 > UBA2979 > SURF-43. The sequence continues at coordinate 16,464 of SCTU01000050.1, forward strand.
AGGGTGGCGGGCACGTCGAGTTGCGCTTCGACGGCGCGCGCGTGCCGCAGTCGAATGTCCTGGGCAAGGTGGGCGAGGGCATGCCGCGCGCGATGGGCAACATCAACGAGGAGCGCGTGGAGTCCGCAGCGTCCGCGTGCGGCATTGCGCTGTGGACGGTGGACTACGTCACGCGCCACATCACGCAGGGCCACCGCGCCGGCGGCCGCCTCGGCGACCGCGAGGGCGTGCGCCTGCGCTACAGCGACCTGCGGATCGAGACGTACGCCGCGCGGGCCATGCTCTACCGCACGGCGCGCCTGCTGGAGACCAGTGACGACGCCATGAACGAGGCGGCGGCGACGAAGGTCTTCTGCACGGAGGTTGTCGGGCGGGTCGTGGACGGCGCGGTGCAACTCGTTGGCGGGCAGGCACTGATCGTCGGGCACCCGCTGGAGCGGCTCTACCGGCGCGTGCGCTCCATGCGCGTCGCCGCGGGGGCGAGCGACGTCCTGCGTCTGGGCGTGGCGCGGGGGATCATCGAGTTCAATGCGGGACGGCTCTAGCCGCCCGCTCGCGAGGGGGTCGACGATGCCGGGACCGTGGCGGTACTGCCCGAACTGTTCGATGCCGCTGACCACGAAGATGGAGGGCGGCCGCGAGCGGATCGCCTGCGCGGACGAGGACTGCGGCTTCATCCACTTCGGCAACTTCTCCATCGGCTGCGCAGGCGTCGTGATCCGCGATGGCAAGGCGCTGATCATTCAGCGCGGCATCGAGCCCTTCCGCGGCTCCTGGCAGATCCCCGGGGGCTATGTCGAGGCGGACGAGCCGATCCTCGAGGCTGTGGAGCGCGAGGTGCGCGAGGAGTCCGGCGTGATCGCAAAGGTGCGAGACGTCGTCGGCTTCCGGCACTCGGTCGGCGGCTCGATCGGCGGCCCGGCGACGAACATCTACCTCGTGTTCCGGCTCGACTACCTCTCGGGCGAGCCCTCCGACGCGGACTCTGAGGTGATGGGCGCGGGGTTCTTCACGCTCGACGAGATGGAGGCGATCCCCGGCGTGCAGGGGCTCTCCAAGTGGGCGATCAAGAAGGCGATGGAGGCCGACGTGACGCCGGGGCTTGCCCCGGACAGCCTCGGCGGCCCGCAACGTCCGGGCTTCTCGGTCTTCGGGCTCGGCGGGATGGGGTTCGAGCAGGCGTAGGCGAAACCCCGGAGGGCCAGCAATGCCAGGTGCAACACCAAGCGAAACGTTCCGCGCATGGGCGCGTGCGAATGTCGCCGCGGACATGGCGGTATGGACCACGTTGGTGACCGACGAGTTCACCTATGTCCACAGCAGCGCGAACTTCGAGACGAAGCAGCAGTTGATCGATGCCTTCAACGGCGGGCGTCGCTACCACGGCTGGGACATCCACGACATCGCGGAGCGGGTGTATCCCGGGTGCACGATCTTGACCGGGACGGCCGCGCTCACGGTTGGGAAGGTCGAGGCGCCGAGCATCCTCAATATTCGCTTCACGGCGACCGTGGTGCCCGACGCAGGTGGCTGGCGGCTCGCGGCGCTTCAGACGACGCGCCTGCCGGACTAGCCTCCGAGGGCTGCGCTCACACCTCGTTGCGCATGTAGGCGGTCGCGAGCGAGTCGGCGTACTCGTTCCAGAGCGACCCATCGTGCGCCCGGATCCAGCGGATCCGCGCCAGCGGCCGTTCGCGGAGGAGCCGCCACGCCTCCTGCACGAGTTCAAGGTTCTTCACCTCGCCGTCGCGCCGCTTCCAGCCGTTCCGTTCCCATCCGGCGGCCCACTGCGTCAGCGTGTTCACGACCAGCTGCGAGTCCGTGTACACGTCCATCGGCTCGGATGGGCCGAGCAGGCCCAGGCCCGTGATCATTGCCCTGAACTCCATGCGGTTGTTCGTCGTGTGGGGCTCGAGCCCGTGGTGCTGATCGAGAATCTGGCCGTCGATGACGTAGACCACGCCCCAGCCGCCCGGCCCCGGGTTGCCGGAGCACGAGCCGTCGGTGAAAACCCCGGTCTGAGGGCCGGCCGTGTACCGCTCGAGGACCTGCGCCACGGTGAGCAGCGTCGCGGGCGGCCCGTTTCGACGTCCGCCGCTGCTCCCACCTCGATATGCCGGCCGCCCGCCGTATCTACTCAAGCGAGATGCCGTTGTAGAGCATCTCCGGGTCGCCCTCGAAGACATCGCTCTTGAGGTTGGCGACCACGACGATGGGGCGGTCCGAGACGATGACGACGCTTCCCACCCAGTTGTCGGGGAGTTTCCGCTCGTCCGACGGGCGGAACGTGCGCGACCCCTCCACCGGGGCGGGCGAGTCCGGGAACAGTCCCCGCGGGAACTGCTTCGAGTAGTAAACGATGTAGGCATACGTGGTGGAGCCGTCGAACGAGGCGACCCGGAACGACGAGTTCCACCCGCTCCGCCCGCCGAACGGCCCGTAGTTCTTGTTCACCACCGGCAGCACCACCTGGCGTGAGGACTCGGAGGGGGTGAAGCCGCGGTAGTCGGCGAGCGAGCCGGCCGAGGAGAGGCGCTGTACGACGACGGTGATCGGCTCGACCGACTGAATGCGGACGCTCCCCGCGAACGACGCAGGCAGCGCGCGGTCGGCCGGAAGGCATCCGAGCGTGGTGGGCTGCGACTGGTCGCAGGTGATCGACCCGAAGACGGTCACCTTGCTCTCGATCGAGATCAGCGCGCCGGCCTCGTCGCGGCCCTCGAAGCGGAGCGTGACCTCGTTTGGTGCGCCGGGCGTCGCGCTGAAGATGCGGAACCGCGTCGTGTACGACGCGCCGTCCTCGATGGTCGCGCGGTCGACCATCGGCAGCAGCACGACGCGGCTCGCCTCATCCTGCGAGAGCGCACGGTAGGTCGCAAGGCCGGCTCGGTTGCGGTCACGCGTGTCCACCGCCACCGAGAGTTGCTGGATCCCCGCCGCCACACCGCCCGAGGTCGGCTGCGCGCGGACGATCGCGGCGCCGTCGAACCCGAAGGGGGCTGCCATCGAGGTCTCGTCGCGCACCATCGAGGCGCGTGGGGCGAGGAACTCGCCGCCGCTCGGACAGTTGCTGTTGCCGCCGCTGGGGTCGGTCGCGGCGGGCGATCCGCTCCCCACGGCGTAGTAGACGATCTGGACGCAGGCTGGCGTGTCCTTGCTCGTATTCTCGACGGTGATGCGCGAGACGAGCGAAGTGGTGTTCGTGACCCACGGCAGGTAGTGCCGGTCCGTGCCGGAGCCGAGGCGGAGCGAGTCGCCGCCGATCTGCAGCGTGCCGTCCGGCCGGATCAGGTCGCGCGCCAGCATCGCGACGAACGGCTGGTCGCCGACGAGGTAGCCGGAGCCGCGGTACCCCTTCGGCAGGGCATCGAGCGTCTGCTGGAAGAAGGAGCGCCCGGAGCCGGGTGAGACGGCCTCGCAGACGCCGAGTTTGGGGCAACCGTCTTTCGCCACCTGAGTGCCGCTGGTGTTGTAGAACGTGAGGTCGAGGGTGGCGGGCTGTGTCCCGACGTTCTGGACGCGCAGCCAGGAGTTCTCCTCCAGCAGCCGCGCCTGCTGCGCAACGCCTCGGTCTGGCGCCAGAGCGGCCACCCCGAGGGCGGCGACCAGCAGGAGCGCCGCGCCGGCCCGTCGAGGCGAGATCGGTTGGAGTGGGCGAGGCAGCACACGCCTCAGCCCTCGGCGCAGGAGCACCGGCACGTCGCCTTCCCTCCCCGCCGAGCATCGATGATAACCACGCGCACGGATTCGCGGCGATTTGCGTCCCGGCGCGCCTCGCGCTTGCGGGGAGCGCGGTGTTACGCTCGCGCTCCGGGCCAGCCGAGGTCGCCTCGACGCCTGCCCTCGGGGTGTAGCTCAGCTTGGCAGAGCGCTTCGTTCGGGACGAAGAGGTCCCCGGTTCAAATCCGGGCACCCCGACCACCACCTCCCGCCCGCCCGATCCTGACGCGCCCGGCCCTCGGGTACCATTTCCCGTATGCCTGACGTGCCGCGACCGCGCATCCTGATCACCCGCTCCGAGGGCGACGCCGGCGAGCGCTGGGAGTACTACGCCGACCGCGTGCGCTCCGCCGGCGGCGAACCGGTCCCGCTCGATCCCTCGCTCTACCACGTCGGGGACGTCTTCCCGGCCCACGACGGCCTCGTGCTGACCGGGGGAGTCGATGTCGACCCGGCACGCTACGGCGAGCCGCCGCACGAGCGGCTCGGCCGCCTCGATCCGGTCCGTGACGAGGCCGAGTTCGCCCTCGTGCAGGCGGCGCTCTCGGGCGGCCGTCCGCTGCTCGCGATCTGCCGGGGAATGCAGGTGATGAACGTCGCCGCGGGGGGTTCGCTCCACCAGCACCTCGAGCAGCGCGAGCCGCACCGTAGCCGCCGAAGCGCCGATGGCGAGACCATCGATTCGGGCTGGCACGGCATCGAGGTCACGCGCGGCACGCTGCTCGCGCGCATCACGAAGGCCGCGCGGCTGCGCACGAACTCCCGCCACCACCAGGCGGTCACCCGCGCGCGGCTGGCGCCGGGGCTCGTCGCCTCCGGGATCACCTCGGAGGGCGGCTTCGAGGTCGTGGAAGCGATCGAGGCCCCGCATCACCCGTTCGCCCTCGGCGTGCAGTGGCACCCGGAACGGCCGGAGATGGCGGCCTCGCCCGGCTTGCACGCCGGCTCCAACGCACTGTTCGAGGCGTTCCTGCACGCCTGTACAGCGGGCCGCGCGACGCCCGACTCGCCGTTCCTCTACTTCGGGTACGGGTCGAGCATGGACGCCGACCGGATGCGTCAGACGGCGCCGCACGCGCGGCTGATCGGCCCGGCTCGCCTCGACGGCCACTCCCTCGCATTCTCGATCGAGTCGAAGAACACATGGCACGGCGGGGTGGCGGACATCCTCCACGCGCCGGGCGACGAGGTGTGGGGCGCGCTCTGGCTCGTGCCGCCGGAGGAGTCACACGCCCTCGACGAGCACGAGGGCGTGTTCCGGGACCCCCCGGCCTATCGACGCGTGACTGTCGAGGTCACGACGCCTGCGGGCGACCGCGTTCGGTGCCGCTCCTACCAGGTCGTCGCGCCCGACCCCCGCACGCCGCCGCCGTCGAAGGCGTTTCGGGACACGCTCGTGCGCGGGGCGCGGACGGTGGGCCTCCCCGCCTCGTACGTCGCG
>SCTU01000051.1 GCA_004297315.1 Dehalococcoidia bacterium
TCCCCAACGCAGAAGCCCGCCACCCCCAGGCGGGCTTCTCGTTGTCTGCGTCGCTGGCGACTACGTCCGCTGCTCCGCGCCGAATTCGCGTTCGAGGCGCTTGAGGATGCGCGCCTGCTCTTTGTTCGCGTCGTCCGAGGTGAGCGTGCGGTCGGCGGACTGGTAGCGGATCGAGAGGGCCACCGACTTCTTGCCGGCGGGCAGGCGGCCGCCCTTGAAGACGTCAAAGACTGAGGCGGAGACGACCATCGAGGACTGCTCGATGATCGCCTGGAGCGCGCCGGCCGTGACGCTGTCGTCCACGACGACGGCGAGGTCCTGCGTGACGGCGGGGAAGCGCGAGAGCGAGCGCGTCGCGCGGCGCCTCGGGAGATGCGGGAGCAGCAGCGCGAGGTCGATCTCGAAGAGCACGGCGGGCTGGTCGATGCCGAAGGCCTCGAGCGTGTCGGGGTGGACCTCGCCCAGGATGCCGAACGGCTGGCCCCCAGCCTCGAGGCGCGCGACGTGGCCAGGGAGCATGCCGTACTCCTCGTGGGTCGCGTAGGTCGTGGTCACGCCGAGCGCGCCGAGCGCGGCCTCCAGCGCCCCCTTCGCGTCGAAGAAGTCGAGGCGACGCGCGGTGGCGCGGCCCCAGCGGTCAACCTCGAAGCCGGCGAAAGCGCCCACGACCTGCTCGCGCTCGTCGGGGAGGACGCGGCCCTCGTCGCGGCGCGGGATGAAGGCGCGCGCGGCCTCGAAGATCGCGACCTGCTCCGCGCCCGCGTTGAGGTTGCGCGCGAGCGTCTCGAGGAGTGCGTGGCGCAGCGTCGGGCGCATCAACTCGCGGTCGCTCGACTGCGTGTTCTTCAGGCGCAGCGGGCGGATCAGCGCCAGGTCCTCGCGCGGGATGACGCGCTCCAGCACCTCGTTGGTGGTCAGGCTGTAGGAGATGACCTCCTGCAGGCCCGCGGCCACGAGCGCGTCCGAGAGGCGCGCGCGCAGGTCGAGGACCGGCGCGGGCTCCCACGCCGGGATCGCGCCCGCGATCGCGGTTGCGGGGAGACGGTCGAAGCCGGCGAGGCGCACGACCTCCTCGGCGAGGTCGTCCGGGATGCTGATGTCGGTGCGCCACCACGGGACGCGCACGACGAAGATGCCGCCCGCCGATCCGCCGTCTGACTGCACCACGTCGAAGCCGAGCGTCGTGAGGATGGTCTCGACCTCGCGCGTGGGGACGTGGAAGCCGATCACGGTGTCGAGGCGGGCACGCGTGATGCTGACCTCGGGCGCGACGTACGGCGCGGGGTAGGCGTCGACGCGGCCGGGTCGCGCGGTGCCGCCCGACAGCTCCACCAGCAGTTGCGTGGCACGCTGCGAGGCCGCCAGCGCCAGTTCCGGGGAGAGGCCGCGCTCGAAGCGGGCGGAGGCCTCGGAGCGCAGGGCGAGGCGGGTGCCGGTGCGGCGGATGCTCACCGGGTCGAAGCGCGCGGACTCCAGCAGGATGCGCTTCGTGCCCGCGGTGACCTCGGTCGACTCGCCACCCATGACGCCTGCGAGGGCGATCGGGCCGCTGGCGTCCGTGATCAGCAGCGTGTCCGGCGTCAGCGCGCGGTCGACGCCGTCGAGGGTGCGCAGGGTCTCGCCGGCCTTAGCGGTGCGGACGCCGACCTCGGCCTTGCCGGTCGGGGACACCCGATCGAGGTCGAAGGCGTGCAGCGGCTGGCCGAGTTCGAGCATGACGTAGTTCGTCACGTCGACGACGTTGTTGATCGGGCGCATGCCCGCAGCACGCAGCCGCGCCTGCATCCACTCCGGTGACGGGCCGACGGTCACGCCCTCGATCACCGTCGCGATGTAGCGCGCGCAGAGCGCGGGGTCGTCGATGGCAACCGAGACGGCCTCGCTCGCGGCGGGGCCCGACTCGGCATACGTGGCGTCGGGCAGGGTGAGCGTGCCGCCGACGATCGCGGCGACCTCACGCGCGACGCCGGTCATGCTCATCATGTCGGCGCGGTTCGGCCACACGTGGACGTCGAGGATCACGTCGCCCAGGTAGTCGACGAGTGGCGTGCCGACCGGCGCATCCGCGGGCAGCACGATGATGCCCTCGTGATTCTGCGAGAGGCCGAGTTCCATCTCGGAGAGCACCATC